>DASPQQ010000333.1:0-29476 GCA_035624885.1 Bryobacteraceae bacterium
CGGACACGCAGCGTTCGCCGCGTCTACTTCACCGGCTGCACTTCCCGTTTCCCGTAACCGGGCCGGTACTTCATATGGCACTGCACGCAGGAGTTGTAAAGCCTGTCGTTGACGTTCTTGATCGCTTCCATGTCGTGCGCCTGCGCGGCCTTGAACGCCGCCATTCCGGCTTCGCGCATGTCTTTGGAATACTGCGTCCACTCCGCCTGCTGCCGGTCCCGCCCCGGCATCATCAGCAGGTTGGCCGATTCCGCCAGCATGAGCGCCTGGTTCGCCACCGCGTTCCATTCGACATCGGTCTTCGGGTCCGCCCGCTCGATGTAGAAGATGGTGTCCGAAGTCGGGTAAATGATGTTCACCATGAGCTGACTCATGTTCCCAACGGGTTGCGCGAAAGCCGCGGTCCCGAGAAGCACCAGGCTGATTTTGGGCAGTTTTGCCATAGCAAATGTATACCAAAGGTTTGATACTATTTGGAAACGCCGCTTATGAATACGTCCTCTCTCAAACGTACGCTTCTGGCCCTCGCCATCAGCTTCACAGTTGCCCTCCCCATGCTCGCGCAGGCGCCCGCCGCCCGTCCCGCGCGCCTGCCGGACGGTCACCCCAACCTGAACGGCATCTGGCAGGCCATGAACACGGCGAACTGGGACCTTCAGGATCACGCCTCATCCGCCAGCCCCGTCGTTCCCACCGGCGCCTGGATGGCTGAACCCGGCGGCCCCGGCGTGGTGGAAGGCGGAGAGATCCCCTACCTGCCTGCCGCCAAAGCCCAGAAGGAAAAGAACGCGAAGGACCGTATGAACCTCGATCCTGAGGTCAAGTGCTATCTCCCCGGCATCCCGCGCGCCAACTACATGCCCTATCCGTTCCAGATTTTCCAGAGCGACAAGGCACTGGCCTTCGCCTATCAATATGACGGCGCCTTCCGCAACGTCTATCTGAAGGATCCCGGCCCCGCGCCCGCCGATTCCTGGATGGGCCAGTCCTACGGCAAGTGGGAAGGCGACACGCTGGTCATCGACGTGACCGGCCTCGATGACCGCACCTGGTTCGACCGCGCCGGCGATTTCCACTCCGACGAACTGCACGTCGTTGAGCGCTTCACGCCGCGCGGCCCCGACGTCCTGATGTACGAAGCCACCATCACGGACCCCAAGACTTTCTCCCGCCCATGGAAGATCTCCATGCCCCTTTACCGCCACGTCGAACCCAACGCCCGGCTCATGGAGTTCAAGTGCGTTGAATTCGTCGAGGAACTGATGTACGGTCAGTACAGGAAGAAGCAGTAGCCAGCGCACCATGGCTGCGCGAGTAACAGGGGACGCGGAACACGGTATCGCCGAAGTAATATAGGATCAAGAGGTCAAGGAGAATTAACGCATGAAAACGAAATTTGCTGTGCTGATCGCAGGCGCCGCAATGGCCATCAGCGCCATCCCGGCCTGGGCTCATCACGCCTTCGCTGCCGAGTTCGACGCGAAGAAGCCGCTTCACTTTGAAGGAACCATCACGAAGGTGGAACTCATCAATCCGCACGCGTGGATCCATGTCGACGTGAAGAACGCCGATGGCAGCGTCACCAACTGGATGGTGGAAGCGGGCAGCCCCAACGTGCTGCTGCGCCGCGGCTTCACCAAGCAGTCGGTGGCTCCGGGCACGGTGGTGGTCATTGACGGCTACCAGTCGAAGGACGGCTCCAACCGCATGAACGGCCGCGACATCACGCTGCCCGGCGGACAGAAGCTGTTCCTCGGCTCGCAGGGCACCGGCGCTCCGGACGACGACAAGAAGCCCCAGTAAACAATGCGCAAATTCCTGTTGACGCTCGCGGCCGCGGCCGCGGTAACACTTCCGCAGAGTTCGGTGGCGCAGCTTGCGCCGCCGAACTCCGACGGGATCACCTGGGGACATGTCCACATGTTCATCGGCGATCCCGACCCCCTGAAGAAACTGTTCGTCGGCGTGCTCGGCGGCCAGATCACCAATGCCGGTTCCCTCGAACTGATCAAGTTCCCGGGCGCCATGGTGATCGTCACCAAAACCCGCACCGCTCCGACGGAAGGCTCCGATGGCTCCGTCCTGAATCACTTCACCCTGAAGGTGAAAAACCTCGCCGAGCTCAAGCCGAAACTGGTCGACGCCGGCGCGAAGGTCATCAGTGAAAAGGGCAAAAACGAAGTGCTCTTCATGTTCCCGGAAAAGATCCAGGTCGAACTGGTCGAGGATAAATCGAACACCCAGCCGGTCATGTTCCGCAACGTCGAGCTCCACTCGGTCGATCCCGAGAAGCTCCGCGCCTGGTATATCAAGACCTTCCCGGGCGGCAAAGCGGGCAAGAAGGGCGATCTGCTGACCCTGACCTATACAGCCGGCGAGATCGACTTCAAAAAGGTGGCGACCGCGCAGGCGCCGTCGAAGGGCCGTTCCCTCGATCACATGGGACTCGAGATCGTGAATCTCGAAGCCTTCTGCAAGAAGCTGCAGGCCGAGCATCCCGATGTCACCTTCGACACCACCTACCGCGAGATGGCGCAACTGGGCGGCCTCAAGCTCGCCTACGTCGTCGATCCGGAAGGAACCCGCATCGAACTGACCGAAGGCTTCGGCTCAAAGTAGTCTAAGAGAACCCGATCCAGCGTCCGCCAATCCCGACGCCGGTCCACAACAGAAGGGAAACAATCGCGACCAGCTTTCGGGTACGGGGGCTGGTCGCTTCTTCTTTGGCGGCCACTATTTTTGCCTGAATCGTCCAGGTGAACACGATGGCGAGAAAGAGGCACGCCATCTTGAACCAGAACGCGCCGTGCGCGTAGCACTTGGTCGCTTCCGACGCAAAGAGAAAGAACCCGGTCACGAGCATCGTGATCAGGCTCCAGAACAGATACGGCTTCGTATCCTTCGCCACTTCCGCCAGTGGAGTGCCGGTGAGCCCGTAGCCCATCATCCGCAGATCCACCAGCAGAACAGCCCCGCCGATCACGGCGAGCCCCAGCAGGTGAATCGATTCGACCGCCGGGAAGAGCCAGTAGGAATCGCGCAGCGCCGCGCCGGCGGAAGAATCTTCGATGACCTTGAAAATCTCGAGGACCGTCACAGCGTTTTGTCGAACCAGTTGTAAGCAATCATGCGGCCCGCGATCACGATCAGCGCCCACAGCACGATGGAGACCGCGCCCACCATCTTTGCCTTCGCCGGCGGGTTCGCGTCGCGTCCCCACTCCCCGACGTTGCGGTGGATGCCCGAGTGGAAGTACCACACGTTGATCCCCGAGAGGATCAGAAACAGCATCTTCAGCCGGAAGAAGATGTTCACGTAGGTGCGCACCGGAATCCCGAAGAAGAGCAGGGTTCCGGTGACCACCATGAGGATGAACCCGGTGACCGTGAACGGCATCAGCCGGTCAAACAGTTCTCCGGCATCGACACCGCGGAAGGCTACGCCCAGCAGCCGCAGGTCGAGCGCCAGCGCCATGCCGAGAAACAGGCACAGGCAAAGCACGTGAACCGACTCGATGATCGGATAAGCCCAGATCGATTCGTGGAGCGCGAGGCTCCATTCGGTATGCTCCAGCCATTGGGCGATGCCGTAGAGCGACATGATTACCTCAGGGCTGGAGCCTCGCTTTACTTCACCAGAGTATCCGGAGTATCGAACTTCGCGTCGGGGATCGCCGGATTGATCTGGAACTTCTCGATCTGAATCGCGTCGCGCCCGTCGAGCCAGGCGAAGGTGATGCGGTGCGCGAGCTTGACTCCGTTGCCGATGTCGCGGTAATCCGCGTAGTCCATCATGGTCGGGATGCGGCCGATGGGCGTCGAGGAATAGCGGACCGAGCGGAGCAGCAGGCCGCTGTCCTGGGCGAAGTACATGGTCACGAGCTCACCGCCGGCCGTGCCCTGCACGACGTCGACGAGGCGATCCTGACCGATACCCGTGCTCTTTTCCTGGGTTGTCTGGGACGAGGGACCGGGAAGATCGCTGATCGCCTGCGGGGTTGAGAGCTTCAGGTTGGTGAACATGGTCTTCAACTGCGCCGGGAACGTCATCATGGCGTCCGCCTGGGCGCCGTGGAGTTCGTTGCCGGTGAGCTGGTAGATGGGCAGAACGGCGAGCGGGGTCTTGATCCAGCCGGTGTTGTTGTTGACCACGCGGATGCTGTCCGGCCGCTCGGTTTCCTTCGCGAACTGGATGCGGGTGGAACGGTTGTTCGGGGTCTTTGCCCAGATCGTGACCGTGCCGCCGCCGCCGAAGCCGCCGAAGCCGATGCTGGTGCCGGTGGCGATGAAACTCTTCACACTGGCAGCCTTATCGCCGCCGCCGATCTGAGTGAGGAAGCGGTCGATCACCTGCATGGCGGTCTTGTTCCCGCCCATGTCGGTGAGCACGTCATCGGGCTCGGTGGGACCCTGGCCGTAGATCTGTTCGAAAGTCGGGGTCTGGGCCGGACGGTCACGCCCGTGATGGCAGGTAAAGCAGGTCACGGCAGGCCGGCCGCCGAAATTGTCCTTGTTGATCTTGTCGACCATGAAGACCATCTGGCGGGCGCGGACCTTCTTGGCATTGTCGTCGGCGGCCCAGTTCACCCTTTCGGTGCCGGCGTTGTTGTGGCACTCGGAGCAGTCGAAGCCGACCGCGGCCGACATGATTCCCATGGTGCCCATGAAGTCATCGGCGGAGATGCCTTTCAGAGCCTGGACGTTCTTGAAGACGTCCTCGACCATATTTCCTTTTTTGGCCGGTGTTTGAGCGCTCAGGATGCCGGTGAGCGCAAGGATGGCGATTCCCGTATAGATCGGGCGTGATCTCATAAATCCCTCTTTCCGTTCATCAATCATACACAGTGCGGATGGACGGCGGCCAAAGCAAAAAAAGCCCCGCGGCCTGGGGCCGCGGGGCTCGTTTTCCTCCTGAAAGTAAAAGTGCCGGATTCGGTCCAGCTACTTTACGAGGCTTTCCGGCGTGTCGAATTTCCCCGCCGGAATGGTTGCGTTGATCTGGTATTTGTCGAGCTGGATGGAGTCGCGGCCATCGAGCCAGGCAAAGGTGAGATGGAAGGGCAGCTTCACGCCGTTGCCGACGTCGCGGTAGTCGGAGTAGTCCATCTGGGTCGGAATGCGCCCGATGGGGGTGTTCGCGTAGCGCACGACGCGGAGCAGAAGACCCGTATCCTTCGCGAAGTACATGGTGGTGAGGGTGCCGCCGGGTCCGGTGCCCTGCACGACATCGACGGCGCGGTCCTGGCCAATCCCGGCGCCTTTCTCCTGTTCGGTCTGCGAGGACGGGCCGGGGAGATCGCTGATACCCTGCGGAGTGGCAAGCTTCAGGTTGGTGAACATGGTCTTGAGCTGCGCGGGGAAAGCCATCATGGCGTCGACTCTGGCGCCGGACAGTTCGTTGCCGGTGACCTGATATTCCGAAAGAACAGCCAGCGGTGTCTTGACCCAGCCGGTCTTGCCGTTCGTCATGCGGATGGAATCGGGGCGCTCGGTTTCCTTTGCGAACTCGATGCGGGTGGTGCGCATGTCGGGCGATTTGGCGTAGATGGTGACCTTGCCGCCGCCGCCGAATCCGCCGAAGCCGATGCTGGTGCCGGTGGCGACGTAGCTGTGAACCTTGTCGGCGTTGGCAGCGCCGCCGATGGCCTCGAGATACCTGTTGATGACATCCATCGCGGTCTGCTTGCCGCCCATGTTGGTGAGAACGTCATCGGGCTCGGTGGGACCCTGACCGTAGATCATCGCGTAGGTCGGGGTCTGCTGCGGGATGTCGCGGCCGTGATGGCAGGTGAAGCAGGTAACGACCTGGCGGTTGTTGAAGCTTTCCCTGTTGATCTTCTGAACCATCTGCACCATCTGGCGGGCGCGGACCTTGCGCGGGTTGTCGTCGGCGGCCCAGTCGACTTTGTCGGTGCCGGCGTTGTTGTGGCATTCCGAGCAGCAGAAGCCGATGGCGGCGGACATGATGCCCATGGTGCCCATGAAGTCATCCGCGGTGATGCCTTTGAGGGCCTGGACGTTCTTGAAGACGTCTTCCACCATGTTGCCTGCCTTGGCGGGCGTTTGCGCGCTCAACAGATTGCCCAGCGCGAGGACTGCGATTCCCGTGATCGGGGCGCTTAATTTCATTCGGATTTCCCTTTCTCCATTCCTGTCCCGATTCCCCTGGTTTCAGGGGTCAGGCGCCACCTGGAAGTTTCTGGATCACCAGCATTTGAGATGCCAGAATTCCGAGGTGGAAATGGCGGGTTTTATGGGCGGGTCTGAGTGCTTTCGCCCAGTTGCTGGGCGAAACCTGACGACGCGGCGTGTATTCGCTCTATCCGGGCGGCCCGAAACGGGCACCCGTTCATTTGTGATACATTGGCTCGGAAGTTGCCGCTTATGATCCGTTACTGTTTTGCCCTCTTTTCCTTAACCGCGTTAACCGGTTTGGCGCTCGCCGCCGAGGCCACTCCCGATGGCGAGGCGCTCTACAAGGCGCGCTGCGCATCCTGCCACGACAACAGCACCACCGACCGCATTCCGAAGCGGGCCGAGATTGCGACGCGCACGCCCGAGTCGGTCGTCTCGACGATGTCGTCGGGCGCGATGATGATCCAGGCTTCGGGCCTGACGCAGGACGAGATGCGCGCCGTGGCGAAGTATCTTACCGGGAAAGAGTTCGCGGTGGGCGGCGCGAGCACGGCAGGGATGTGCCCCGCGCCGGGCAAGGCGATTTCGCTTGCCGCAACCGACTGGAACGGCTGGGGCGTGGATCCGGACAACTCCCGGTTTCAGCCGAAGCCCGGCCTCAGCGCCGCGGATGTGTCGAAGCTGAAGCTCAAGTGGGCCTTCGGATTCCCGGGCGACCGCGTGGCGTATTCGCAGCCTGCCGTGGTGGGCGGGCGCGTGTTCGTGGGCAGCGCGGCGGGCAACGTGTATTCGCTCGACGCAAACACCGGCTGCACCTACTGGACGTTCGCGGCGGGCGCGGGTGTCCGCACCGGCATCGTGATCGCGAAGGCGAAATCGGGCAAGTACCTCGCGTATTTCGGCGATCAGGGCGCGACCATGCACGCCCTCGATGCCGAGACCGGCAGGGAAGTCTGGAAACAGAAGATGGACGAGCATCCGGCGGCCCGCCTGACCGGTACGCCGTCGTTCTACGACGGCCGCCTCTATGTGCCGGTTTCCTCGATTGAAGAAGGATCGGCGGCGCAGCCGAAGTACGAGTGCTGCAAGTTCCGCGGCTCTCTCGCGGCTCTCGATGCGGATACCGGCAGGAAGATCTGGCAGACCTACACGATCGCGCAGGAACCGAAGCCGTTCAAGAAGAACAAGCTCGACGTGCAGATGTACGGGCCGGCCGGCGCGGCCATCTGGTCCTCGCCGACGGTCGATCCCAAACGGAAGCTCGTCTACGCGGCCACCGGCGATTCCTACACCGACGTGGATGTCGATACCGACGACTCGATCATCGCGTTCAACATGGACACCGGCAGGATCGCGTGGGTCTCGCAGGTTCTCGAGAAGGACAACTTCATCGTCGGCTGCCCGACCGGCGTGAACTGCCCGGAATCGAACGGGCCGGATTATGACTTCGGCACTTCGCCGATCCTGCGCCACATCGGCGGCGGCAAGCAGCTTCTGATCGCGGGCCAGAAGTCGGGGATCGTGTGGGGCCTCGATCCCGATAACAAGGGCAAGGCAGTGTGGCAGATCAAGGTGGGCGAAGGCAGCGCGCTCGGCGGCGTCGAGTGGGGCCACGCGACGGATGAGCAGAATGTCTACGCCGCCATTGCCGACCGCGTGACGCGCAACGGCAAGCCTGGCATCTACGCGATCGACCTCAAGACCGGCAAGCTGGTGTGGAGCACGCCGGCGCCGAACGTGACGTGCAAGGTGGCGGCGGGATGCCTGCCGGGCCAGTCGGCCGCGGTTTCGGTGATTCCGGGCGTCGCATTCTCGGGAGCGCTCAACGGCCACTTCCGCGCCTACGACACGAAGTCCGGCTCGATCCTCTGGGACTACGACACCGAGCAGGATTTCGACACCGTGAACAAGGTTCCGGCGAAGGGCGGCTCGGTGGATGCGGGCGGCCCGGCGGTTGCGAACGGCATGGTGTTCACCAACTCCGGCTACGGCTCGTTCGGCGGAGCGCCCGGCAACGTGCTGCTGGCGTTCTCGGTTGACGGGAAGTAGCCGCAGATACGCATCCGCGAGTCAGCGTCCTCAGTGCGCCGGCGATCGCCTGCGGTCCTGCGCGAAGGGGTTGACGATGCGCACGCCTTGTATCAGCTGGCCGTGGTTCAGGTCTTCGCTGTAAATCCGGTCGCAGCCGAGCGTGTGCGCGGCGGCGACGATGGCGCTGTCCCAGAAGGACAGGCGGTGAGCCTGTCTGATGTCGAGGGAGAGCTTCAGGACCGGGAGGGTCATTTCCTGAATGCGGAAGCGGTGCCAGGATGCGATGAGGCCTGCCGCGTCCTCATGGGTGATGGGATCGGGGCGCGTCGTGCGCGTGGCCTGGACATAGAACTCCTGCAGGACCTGGATCGAGAGCGCGTTGCGGTCGTCGTCGAGGAGTTCGATGGCGCGGGTTCGCTTTCGGGCTTCACGGGGGTCGCGGCTGATGGAATAGAGGAGGATGTTGGTGTCGAGGAAGCCCGGGGCCGGGATCACTGGTTCCGGCATCAGCGGCTGTGGGCCTCGTCGCGGGAGAGTCTGTCGGAGGCGCGGAAGGCGCGGATGCGGTCGCGGATTTCGCGCTCCTGGCGCTTCAGGCGTTCGGTTTCGGATTCGCCGGCGGCCAGTTCGTTGAGGTAGTGCTTCACCAGGGCGGAGACGGATGTATCGCGTTCGGCGGCGGCGATACGGGCCCGGCGCCAGGTTTCATCGTCCACGGAAACTGTGATATTCTTCATTTTTCACAGTATCGCAGATTTCTCCCGGCCCTGAGCGCCGCCGGGCGTGCGGTTGCGTTCTCGGTCGACGGCAAGTAGCCGCAAACAGGGGACAGTTCAGCGTCCCCTCCGGGTCGTTACGTGTATTGCTTCAGGACCACGTAGACGAGGACTCCGGTCACTGACACGTAAAGCCAGATGGGGAAGGTCCACTTCGAGACCTTCCTGTGGAACCGGAACTGTTTCGTCACCGCGAACCAGAGTGTGGTGAAGATCAGGGGCAGCGCGATGGCCGAGGTCACGATGTGACTGATCAGCAGCGTGAAATAGGCCGGGCGAATCCAGCCCTGGCCGGGGAATTTCGTGTCGCCGTGGAAGTAGTGGTAGGTGATGTAGCCGATCAGGAAGAAGGCGGATGAGATCGTCGCCGCAATCATGAAGCGCATGTGCGCGGTGCGGTTGCCGCGGCGGATATTGCGCCAGCCGAGCGTGAGGCAGACGGCGCTGATCGAGTTGAAGATGGCGTTCGAGAGCGGCAGCTCGGCCGCCCAGTCCGGCACGCTGAGCTTCTGTTTGAAATAGATCAGCCAGATGAGGAACGCCGCGACGACGGCGCTGAGCGCGAGGATCGCGGGGACCGGTTTGCGCGCGGATTGATGGGGCGTCATGCCTGCTCCTTTTCGAGTGCTGCCGCGTCGTGCGCCAGCTTTTCCACCGGATCGCCTTCCGCGATCCCGTAATAGCCGCGGATCTGGCCTTTCCTGTCGACCAGCACGAAGCGCGTCGAGTGGTCCATGCCGGCGCCGAGCGAGCCGAGCTTGAAAGCATCGTGATCGAGCATGTTGAGCACCTGCGCGTCGCCGGTGAGGAAGTTCCAGTGGTCTTCATCGGCGCCGAACTGCTTCGCATAGTCCTCGAGAACGGGCGGCGTGTCGCGTTCCGGATCGACCGAGAAGGAGATCAGCTTCACGTCTTTGGCGACCTTGTCCTGCAGCTGGTGCATGTGCGAGCTCATGCGCGGGCAGGGGCCTTCGCAGTGGGTGTAGATGAAATCGGCGATCCAGACGTGGCCATCGAGACGATGGCGGTCGAACATATGGCCCTGCTGATTGGTGAGAACGAAGCCGGGGATCTGGCCGTAGACCGGCAGCGGTTTTTCCCGGCCACATCCGATGAGGAGAACCGCGGCGGCGAGATAGTACTTCTTCATAGCTCCTTAAAACCCGGGACGATCGAAAACCATTAACCCGTAGATGACCGGCAGATAGATCACCGACGCGAGCAGCACCTGGCGGGCGCGGCCTCTGGTGCGGTCGAAGGCCACGCGGATGCCGGTATAGAGGAACCATCCGCCGAGAATCAGCGCACCCACCAGATAGATGCGGCCGGTCATGCCGAGCAGCACGGGGAAGATGCTCACCGGAATCAGGGTAGTGGCGTAGAGAACGATCTGGCGGCTGGTCGAGGAGCCGTCGGGCTCGACCACGGGCAGCATGCGGATGCCGGCGCGCGCGTAATCCTCGCGGTACATCCAGGCGATGGCGAGAAAGTGCGGGAACTGCCAGATGAAGAGAATCGAAAACAGCACCCAGGCTTCGGTGGTGAGCCTTCCGGCCGAAGCGTCGTAACCCATCAGCGGCGGCATGGCGCCGGGCAGCGCGCCGATGACGGTCGAAAGCTGGGAGCGCTGCTTGAGCGGCGTGTAGAGGAACAGGTAACTCGCCAGCGTGAAGGCGCCGAGCAGGGCGCAGAGAAGATTGGCGCCGTACCAGAGCTCGGCGAAACCGAGCATGGCGAGAAAGATGCCGAACCAGAGCGCGCGCGGGGCGGTCAGCCTTCCGGCGGGCAGAGGACGCGACTGCGTGCGGCGCATCATGCGGTCGGCTTCGCGCTCATACCACTGGTTGAGCGCGGCAGTGCCGGAGGCGATGAGGCCGGTGCCGATGAGCAGGTGAATCAGCAGAGCCCAGTCGGCGGCTCCCGACCACGGACGCCGGTGGCCGAAGAAATAGCCGACGCCTGTGCTCATCAGGATGAGCCAGGTGATGCGGGGCTTGGTGAGTGCTACGTAATCACGCATCAGACAGCGGACGAGAAACCCAAAGTATCACGCCGGTAACAACGGCTCCCGAAGAAGAATTTTTTCAACTGCCATAGCTGAAGTCCAGCGTGGCGGCGCCGCCGGGCGCGAGGGTCAGGGTCGCCTGTTTCCTGCCAAACTGTTCGTGCACCGCTTCGATGGTATACGTTCCCGGCGGCACTCCGTTCAGCCGGAATGAGCCGTCGCCGCCGGTGACGGCGAAAAAGGGGTGCGGCGAGACCGCGATCCAGCTGCGCATCCAGGGATGGACGTTGCAGGTCATGGGGAACATGACCTCGGCCGCGTTGAAAACCTTGAACTTGTGCTCGGCGCGGGGCGGCTGGGATTCGTTCCACGCGGGATTGACTTTGCTTTCGGCGTGGAGATCGTGGTTGACCGGGTCGCTGTTGAGGATTTCGAGCTGCTGGCCCTGCATGATGCCGAGAACGTGCGGCGCGTAGACGCAGCCGGACTGATCGAGCCGGACGGGTTCGGCGGGAGGGTTCCAGCGGGCTTTGGGCAGGCCGTCTTTGATCCAGATAAATACGTAGCGGAGGGTGCCGTTGGGGTTGACCACGACGGTTTCGGCCTTCAGGGGGGTCTTGTGCTGCCGCTCGCAGTTGGGGTTGGAGGCCATGTCGATGGCGGGCATGACGGGCGCCGGGCCCGTGAAAGTGACTTTACCCGTTACGGTTCCGGCGGTTGCGGGATCCACCTGAGCGAGGGGAAGGGGCGCTTCGGCGCCGGGTTTCGCCGGTGCTTCGGCGCCGCCGCAGGCGGCAAGAAGGAGCGCGGCGAGGACGGCCAGAAGGGCGGGAACGCGAGGCAAGCCTCATTTTCCCACACCGGTGTGGAACATCACGGCGAGGCGCAGTATAATCTCTCAGATAGCGCGAGCCGGCCGTGGCCGGTTGATTACGGGGAACTGTCTGCCCGGGGAGAGCGGGTGATGGTCGTCAGAGAATGTAAATTTTATCCGGGTATTCCGCCCGGGCGTTACCTCACGGCCCCTCCGGAAGTCATTTTTCTGTACCACTATCGAATTGCGGCCTGAATGACGACGAACACCCCATCTACCGATCTGCACACTTCTGCTCCTCAGCATGGTCACCCGGCTCCGGCGGGTCTCACTCCGACCGGTAAACCCAGGAAACGCGGGCTGATATGGGGCCTTTCGTTCGCGGTTATCCTGGCTGTGGGCGCTTACGCCGTGTGGCGTGCCGGCCAGCCGGGATTCATGGCCCAGTCCAACCAGGGCGGCCGTGGCGGCCCGGGCGGTGGCGGCGGCCGTGGCAGGGGCGGACTGGGTCCGACCCCGGTGCAGGTTGCTCCGGCGGTGCGCAAGGCCGTTCCGGTTTACCTGAACGGTCTCGGCAACGTGGCTGCGTACTATACCGTTACAGTCAAGTCGCGGGTGGACGGCGAGCTGATGTCCGTCAACTTCAAGGAAGGCGACATGGTGCAGAAGGGCGACGTTCTCGCCCAGATCGACCCGCGGCCTTACCAGGCGCAGCTGGACCTTTATGAAGGGAACCTCGCGCGCGATACGGCTTTATTGCAGAATGCGCGCGTCGACCTCGACCGCTACACGACCCTGCTCAAGCAGGATGCCGTGCCGAGGCAGCAGCTCGATACGCAGGTGGCACTCGTCGCGCAGTACGAAGGCACGATCAAGACTGACAGGGCGAACATCGACAGCGCGCGGCTGAACCTGACTTACTCGAAGATTGTGGCACCCATTTCAGGCCGTCTCGGCCTGCGTCTGGTGGATCCGGGCAACATCGTTCACGCGGCGGACACCGGCGGCATGCTGGTGATCACGCAGCTGCAGCCGATCGCGGTTCTGTTCACCATTCCGGAAGACACGCTGCCGCAGGTGCTCCAGAAGCTGCGCGAGGGCGCGAAACTCCAGGCGGAAGCCTTCAGCCGCGACAATTCAAAGAAGCTGGCAACAGGCATCCTCGAGACGGTGGACAACCAGATCGACCCGACGACCGGCACCTCGAAGCTGAAGGCGATTTTCCAGAACGGGGACAATACGCTGTTCCCGAACCAGTTCGTCAACATCCGGCTGCTCGTCGAGACGCTGTCGAATCAGGTGGTGATCCCGACGGTCGCGGTGCAGAACGGGCAGCAGGGGACGTTCGTTTATGTCATCGACCCCTCGCAGGACGGCGGGCAGACGGCGCAGGTGCATCTGCGTCCGGTGCAGGTGCTGCAGTCCGATCAGTCGGGCGCGGTGATCAGGGCGGGCGTGGAAGAGGGCGAGCAGGTGGCCGTCGATGGCGCCGACCGGTTGCAGGATGGCGTGGTGGCCCGCATCCGCACCCAGGAAGAAATGGCGCGTGAAGCGGCAGCCGACGCCGCGGCGATGGCGCGCGGGCGCGGCCGCGGCCGGGGCGGCAAGAAGGGCGGCGAAGGCGGCGACTTCAAGAAAGGCGACTTCAAGAAGGGCGGCGGAGGGCAGTAAGTGGCAAATCCGTCAAAGATCTTCATCGAGCGGCCGGTAGCGACGTCGCTGATGATGGCGGGCGTCGTGCTCGTCGGCTTCGTGGCCTTCGAGCAGCTGCCGGTGTCGGCGCTTCCGCAGGTCGATTACCCGACCATCCAGGTGCAGACGTTTTATCCGGGCGCCAGTCCGGAAGTCATGACGTCGTCGGTAACCGCGCCGATGGAGAAGCAGTTCGGGCAGATTCCCGGACTGACCCAGATGACCTCGGTGAGTTCGTTCGGCAGCTCGCTCATCACGCTGCAGTTCGCGCTCGATCTCAATATCGATATCGCCGAGCAGGAAGTGCAGGCCGCCATCAACGCGGCGGGAACCTTCCTGCCCTCGCTGCTGCCGATTCCCCCGATTTACAGCAAGACGAATCCCGCCGACGCGCCGGTGCTGACGCTGGCGGTGACGTCGAAGACAGTTCCGCTGAACAAGATTGAGGACCTGGCCGAGACGCGCGTGCAGCAGCGTATTTCGCAGTTGAAGGGCGTCGGACTGGTGAGCATCAGCGGCGGCCAGCGGCCGGCGGTGCGCGTGCTGGCCAATCCGACGGCGCTCGCAGCCTACGGGCTCAGCATGGAAACGCTGCGGTCGGCGCTGGCGAGCGCCAATGTCAATCAGGCGAAGGGCAACTTCGACGGGCTGCAGCAGGCATGGACGATCAACGATAACGACCAGATCCAGACCGCGGACCAGTATGCCGGCACCATCCTCGCCTACCGCAACGGCAATCCGGTGCGATTGTCGGACGTGGCTGCCGTGATCGACGGGGTCGAGAACAAGCGCCAGGCGGCGTGGATCAACCAGACCCCGGCCATCATTCTGAACATTCAGCGCCAGCCGGGCAGTTCGATCATCAACGTGGTCGATACCATCAAGGCGCTTTTGCCGCAGATCAAGGCGTCGATGCCGGAAGGCGTGGACATCCAGGTGATTACGGACCGCACGGTGACGATCCGGGCTTCGGTCGAGGACGTGGAATTCGAACTGATCCTCACCATCGTGCTCGTGGTCGCGGTCATCTTTGTCTTCCTGCGAAACTTTTCCGCCACGATTATTCCGGGCGTGGCCGTGCCGCTGTCGCTGATCGGCACCTTCGCGGTGATGTATCTGATGGATTACTCGCTCGACAACCTGTCGCTGATGGCGCTGACCATTTCGACCGGTTTCGTCGTCGACGCCGCGATCGTCATGATCGAGAACATCTCGCGCTACATCGAAATGGGCTATTCGCCCATGGAGGCGGCGTTCAAGGGATCGGAAGAGATCGGGTTCACGGTCGTCTCGCTGACGGTTTCGCTGATCGCGGTGCTGATTCCGCTGCTGTTCATGGCGGATATCGTGGGACGGCTCTTCCGCGAGTTCGCCGTGACGCTCGCGGTGGCGATCATCTTCTCTGCCTTCGTCTCGATCACGCTGACGCCGATGATGGCCGGCCGCATTCTGCGCCATACGCCCGAAAGCCAGCAGGGCCGGCTCTATCACTGGTCGGAAATGGTCTTTGTGAAGACCATCGAGGGCTACGGCAGGTGGGTGCGGTTTGTGCTGCGCCACCAGTTCGCCACGCTGCTGGTGGCGGCGGGAACGCTGGCGGCGACCGTCTACTTCTACATCATCGTGCCGAAGGGCTTCTTCCCGGTGCAGGATACGGGTATTCTGCTCGGCATTTCGCAGGCGCCGGAAACCATTTCCTTCCCCGCCATGGCCACCGCGCAGCAGGGCCTGGTCAGCGAGATTCTGAAGGACCCGGCGGTAGAGAACGTGACCTCGTTCATCGGGGTCGACGGCACCAACACGACGCTCAACAGCGGCCGCATCCAGATCACGCTGAAGCCGCTCGAAGAGCGGAAAATCTCCGCCACCGAAGTGATCCGGCGGCTCGAGCCGCGTGTGGCGCAGGTGCCCGGCATCCAGCTCTATCTGCAGCCGATTCAGGACCTCACGGTGGAAGACCGGATCAGCCGCACGCAGTACCAGTATTCGCTCGACGCGCCCGACAAGGCGACGCTCGACCTGTGGATCCCGCGGCTCGTCGACCGGCTGAAGAGAATTCCGGAACTGCGCGACGTGGCGAGCGACCAGCAGAACGGCGGCGTCGGCCTGCTGGTGGACATCGACCGCGATACGGCGGGCCGTTTCGGCATCACGCCGCAGAACGTGGACGACGCGCTTTATGACGCGTTCGGGCAGCGCCAGGTCTCGACGATTTACACGCAGGCCAACCAGTACCACGTGGTGCTCGAAGTCAGCTCGAACTGGCAGCAGAGCGCCGATGCGCTGAAAGACGTCTATGTGCAGACGGGATCGGCTTCGGCCAACCTCGCTTCGACCGTGGCTCTGGCCGGCACCAACACCGCGCTGACCGGAGCCGCGGCGCAGGCGCAGGTTCCGCTGCGCACGTTCACCCGCATCACGCCGGTGCAGATTCCGATCACCATCAACCACCAGGGGCAGTTCCCGGTGGTGACGGTTTCGTTCAACCTGGCGCCGGGCACGTCGCTCGGCGAAGCCGTGCAGCATATCCGCGACGCGACGAAGGAAGTCGGGATGCCGGCGTCGATCGAACCGACCTTCCAGGGCACGGCGCGCGCGTTTGAAAATTCGCTGGCCAACGAATCGATTCTGATTCTGGCCGCGCTCGTGACGGTGTACATCGTGCTGGGCGTGCTCTATGAGAGCTACATCCACCCGATCACGATTCTCTCGACGCTGCCATCGGCCGGCGTGGGCGCGATTCTGGCGCTGATCCTGTTCAAGCAGGACCTCGACATCATCGGGCTGATCGGCATCATCCTGCTGATCGGCATCGTGAAGAAGAACGCCATCATGATGATCGACTTCGCGCTCGAAGCCGAGCGCAAGGAAGGCAAGCCGCCCCAGGAAGCGATTTATCAGGCCTGCCTGCTGCGCTTCCGCCCGATCATGATGACCACCATGGCGGCGCTGCTCGGCGCCGTGCCGCTGGCCTTCGGAAGCGGCGTGGGTTCGGAGATGCGCCGTCCGCTCGGCATCAGCATCATCGGCGGCCTGCTGCTCAGCCAGGTGCTGACGCTGTTCACGACGCCGGTGATCTACCTCGGGTTCGACAGGATCGCCAAGTGGGTTGGCGGCAAAAAAGGGGAGACGGCTCCGGGCCATTTCGCGCCCGCGCCGGCCGGGGATTAGCTTTGGAGAGTAGCCGGGGATGAGCCTTTCTTCGCCTTTCATTCAGCGTCCCGTCGCGACGACGCTGCTGCTGATCGCGGTCACCATGGCCGGCGGGATCGCGTATTTCCAGCTCCCGGTGTCGCCACTGCCGCAGATCGATTACCCGACCATCAACGTCTCGGCCTCGCTGCCCGGCGGGAGCCCGGAAGTGATGGCGGCCTCGGTGGCAACCCCGCTCGAAAAGCAGTTCACGCGCATCGCCGGCATCACGGAAATGACCTCGCGCAGCACGCTGGGCAGCGCGAACATCACCCTGCAGTTCGATCTCAACCGCGAAATCAACTCGGCGGCGCGCGACGTGCAGGCGGCCATCAACGCGTCGCTCGGCTATCTGCCTTCCAACCTGCCGCAGCGGCCGCGCTACCGCAAGATCAATCCCGCCGACGCGCCGATTCTGGTGCTGTCGCTGCAGTCAGATATCGTGCCGCGCGAAAAGCTCTACGATCTGGCGTCGTCGGTGTTCGCGCAGAAGCTGGCGCAGGTGCGCGGCGTGGGCCAGGTGGGCGTCAACGGCAGTTCGCTGCCGGCGGTGCGCGTGGAACTGAATCCGCAGCCGGTGTCCCGCTACAACGTCGGGATGGACGTGGTGGGGAACTTCCTGGCAAGCGCGAACGCGAACCGGCCGAAGGGCGCGATCGAGACCGGCCAGTCGTTCATCCCCCTCCAGGTGACGGATCAGCTCAATTCGGCGAAGGACTACAAGGATCTGGTGGTGATCTACCGGGGCAAGGCGCCGATCCGGCTTTCCGATCTGGGCCGCGTGATCGATGCCACCGAAGACGTGCGCAACATCGGCATGTCGAACGGGCGGCCGGCGGTGTCGATCAACATCAACCGGCAGCCGAACGCGAACATCATCGAAACGGTCGACAAGATCAAGAAGCTGCTGCCGCAGTTCCGCGCCGCGCTGCCGCCTTCGACCAACATGCTCATCGACACCGACCGTACGCTCACCATCCGGTCTTCGGTGCTCGACGCCGAACGCAACATGCTGATTTCGATCTCGCTGGTTGTGTTCGTGGTGCTCTTCTTCCTGCGGAATCTCTGGGCGACCTTCATTCCGAGCGTGTCGGTGCCGGTTTCGCTGATCGCGACTTTCTCGGTGATGTACCTGATGGGATACTCGCTCGACAACCTGTCGCTGATGGCGCTCGCGATCGCGACCGGGTTCGTGGTCGACGACGCGATTGTCGTCATTGAAAACATCTCGCGCCATATTGAAGACGGCATGACGCCGATGGCTGCCGCTCTGCGCGGCGCCGAAGAGATCGGCTTCACCGTGCTCTCGATGAGCATTTCGCTCATCGCCGTGTTCATTCCGATTCTGATGATGGGCGGCATCGTGGGGCGTCTGTTCCGCGAGTTCGCCATGGTGCTCTCCATCGCCATCTGCATCTCGATGGTGGTCTCGCTCACGGCCACGCCCATGATGTGCTCGCGGCTGCTCAAATCGCACGGGAACCACGGAAAGTTCTACCAGTGGAGCGAAAAGATGTTCGACTGGGTGCTTTCCACCTATGCCTCCGCGCTCGAAGCCGTGCTCGACCACACGGCGCTGACCATGGTCGTGATGGCGCTGACCATCGGCGTGAACGTCTATCTGTATGTGAAAGTCCCGAAGGGATTCTTCCCGCAGCAGGATACCGGACGTCTGCAGGGCGGCGTGCAGGGCCAGCAGCACATTTCCTATCAGGCCATGGTGGAAAAAGCCAAATGGTTCGAGCAGCAGATCCGCAGGGATCCGGCCGTGGACCGCGTGAACATGACGATGGGCGCGGGTTCGGGCGGCCCCGGCGGCGGCGGCGTCACCAGCGCGCAGATCAACATTCAGCTCAAGCCGCTCAGCGAACGCAAGGTTTCCACCGACGACGTGATCAACCGCATCCGCCGCACTACGGGCGGCATGCCCGGCGCGCAGCTCTTCCTGCAGAACTCGCAGGACATCCGCATCGGCGGACGGCAGAGCAACTCGCAGTATCAGTACACGCTGCAGTGCGCGGACCTTTCCCTGCTGGGGGAATGGGGGCCGAAGCTGCTGGCGCGGCTCTCGCGGCAGCCCGAGGTCACAGACCTGTTTTCCGATCAGCAGATTTCGGGGCTTTCGTCCAACGTCACGATCGACCGCGACACGGCGGCGCGGCTCGGCCTGACGGCCCAGGCGGTGGACGTGGCCCTTTACAGCGCGTTCGGGCAGCGGCAGGTCTCGACGATGTACAAGTCGATCAACCAGTATCATGTGGTGCTGGCGTTGCAGCAGCAGTGGTGGCAGGCGCCCGACTATCTTGAAAAGATTTACGTGCAGACGCCGCGCGGCGTCAGCGTGCCGCTCTCTTCCTTTGCGCACTTCTCCGAAGGCATCACGCCGCTGCAGCTGCCGCATCAGGGCCAGTTCCCGGCCACCACGATTTCGTTCAATCTGGCCGAAGGCTACACGCTCGAAGACGCGGTGCGCGCCATCACCAGGGCGGAAATCGAGATGAGCATGCCGCAGACCATCACCGGCAGCTTCGCGGGCACGGCCAAACAGTTCCAGGATTCGATGGCGACGATGCCCTATCTGATCGGCGCCGCGCTGCTGGTCGTCTACATCATTCTCGGCATGCTCTACGAGAGCCTCATCCACCCGCTCACGATCATTTCGACTCTGCCCTCGGCGGGGGTCGGCGCGCTGATGGCGCTGGTGCTGTTCCGCACCGAACTGACGATCATCGCGCTGATCGGTATCTTCCTGCTCATCGGCATCGTCAAGAAGAACGCCATCATGATGATCGACTTCGCGCTGGCGGCGGAGCGCCAGGAAGGGATGAGTCCGCGGGATGCGATTTTCCGCGCCTGCCTGCTGCGTTTCCGTCCCATCACGATGACCACCATGGCGGCGCTGCTCGGCGGCGTGCCGCTGGCGGCCGGGCTCGGCGACGGCGCCGAGCTGCGCAAACCTCTCGGTATCTCCATCGTCGGCGGGCTGCTCGTCAGCCAGCTTCTAACCCTATTCACTACACCCGTGATCTACCTATATCTCGATCGTCTGAGCGTTCGTTTCAGCCGGAAACACAGCGACAAGCTGCCCGGCTTCCTCATTCCCGGCGGGGCCGTGGAGAGTGCGGATTGACGCGCCGCGCGAGCCTGGCACTGGCTGCCCTCTTCTGTTCCGCCTGCAACGTCGCGCCGAAATACCAGAAGCCGGCGGCGCTGCCGCCTGCCGTATTTCCGGAATCGTTCAAGGAACTGAAGGGCGACGATACCTGGAAAGCCGCGAATCCTTCCGACACCGTGATTCGCGGAAAGTGGTGGGAGATCTTCGGCGACCCGCAGCTCAACGCGCTCGAGGAGAAGGTCGCCATCACCAACCAGAACGTGAAGCAGGCCGAGGCGCAGTTTCTTGCGGCGCGCGCCGCAGTCGACCTGGCGCATGCCAGCTACTATCCGTCGATCACATCGACCCCCAGCATCACGGAGACGGAAACCGGCAATACGCCGGGCAGGGGGATACGCACGGCATCCTTCGTTCTGCCGGTGGCGGCTTCGTGGGTAGCGGATGTGTGGGGACAGATCCACACGCAGGTGGAAGGCGCGACGGACTCGGCGCAGGTTTCCGCCGCAAACCTCGAAAACGCGCGCCTGAGTTATCAGGCGACGCTGGCGGCGGATTATTTCACGCTCTGCTCTCTCGACATGCAGTACACTCTTCTGCACGAGACCAACGAGGCCTATCAGAAATACCTGCAACTGACGATCGACCGTTTTAACGGCGGCGTGGCGGCGAAATCCGACATCGCGCTGGCGCAGACGCAGCTCGCCACCACGCAGGCTTCCGAGACCGATCTCGGCGTGCAGCGCGGCCAGTTCGAGCACGCCATCGCGGTGCTGACCGGCCAGCCGCCGGAGAATTTCTCGCTCGGGGCCTGCAAGATCGCGGGTCCGCCGCCGCCGATTCCCTCCACAGTGCCTTCGACGCTGCTCGAACGGCGGCCGGATATCGCTTCGGCGGAGCGGAACATCGCGGTGCAGAATGCGAACATCGGGCTCGCGAAGGTCGCGTTCTATCCGACGATCGGGCTTTCGGGTTCGGCGGGTATTTCGGCGAACCTGTTCCAGTCGCTGTTTACCGGGCCGGCGCGCATCTGGTCGGCCGGGCCGGCGGTCAGCGAGACGATATTCGATTTCGGACGGCGCGGCGCGACGATGGCTCAGGCCAGAGCCAACTATGACGCGGCCGTGGCGGCCTACCGCCAGACGGTTCTGGCGGCATTCCAGGCCGTGGAAGACAACCTCGTGGCGCTGCGCGTGCTGACAACCGAAGCCGCGCAGACCGACGAAGCCGTCAAGGCGGCGCAGCAGTCGCTCGACCTGATCACCGAGCGCTACAAGGCCGGAACCAACTCCTACCTCGACGTGATCCAGACCCAGACCATCGCGCTCACGGATGAACGCAACGCAGTGACGATTCTGCAGCGCCGCATGACTGCTGCAGTGGGGCTGGTCCAGGCGCTGGGCGGCGGCTGGGACTATTCGACGCTTCCGAGTTACGATCAGCTGCGCTCGGCTGCCATGGCGGATCCGGCGAACACCGGCAAGGTCGCGGCGCCCCGGGCTGAGGGGCCCAGGGTCACGCCGGTCAAGGCTCAATAGCACCCGGACGAGGCGACGCCCTTTGCAAGGCGTGTCCTGAGGAGGTGTGTCGATGAAACGTGCCGTTGTTCCGGCTCTCTGCGCCGGTCTCGGCGTGATGGCTCTTCTGGCGCAGAACCGGATGAGCTTCTCGCCGGTCTCCGATGAGAGCGGCCATGCCGCGCTCGGTCTGGCGCTGCGCAAACTCAGCGTGGCGGGCACGTTCATGCAGGCGCCCGCGCATCCCGACGATGAAACCAACGCGCTGTTCGCGCTCTACGGGCTCGGCATGGGGCTGCGCACGGTCGACGTGCAGAACAACCGCGGCGACGGCGGGCAGAACGAGATCGGGCCGGAGCTGTTCCGCGACATCGCGGTGCTGCGCACCGCGGAGCTGCTCTCGGCGTACCGCATCGACGGGGCCGAGCAGTACTTCACGCGCGCCATCGACTACGGGTATTCGTTCGATCCCGAGGAAGTGATCGCCAAATGGGGCCGGAAGGATATTGTGGGCGACTATGTGCGGCTGATCCGGACCCTCCGGCCGGATGTTCTCCTGACGATGAACATCCAGGGCCGCGGCGGCGACCGCGCGCATGAGGCGACGGCGATCCTGGTGCGCGAGGCGTATGAGGCGTCGGGCGATCCGGCGGCGTATCCGGAGCAGTTGAAAGAGGGGCTGCGGCCATGGAAGCCGGCGAAGCTGTACTTCGCGGCGGGCGCGGGCGTGGTGGCGGCCAGCGGTCCGGGACGCGCGGAACAGCCGCAGCCGCAGGCGCCGCGGCCGGAGGAGAAGCTGGCGCGCATCAACGTGGGCGCCTGGGATCCGCTGCTGGGCCGGACGTACGCGGAGATCGGGACCGACGCGCGCAGCAATCACAAATGCCAGGGCACCACGGGGTTGCCGCCGCTGCCAGGCGCGCCGCAGGGGCGCGGCGGGCCGGGCGCGGCCGGTTACCGGATGATGGATGCGGCGGACAAGTCGCTGATGGGGAAGAACGAGATGTCGTTCTTCGACGGTCTCGATGTGAGTCTGACGGGTCTGGCGCGCTTTGCGGGGCCGAATCCGCCGTATGCGCTGACGGCCGGACTTGCCGTGATCGCGGATGCGGCGAAGCGGGCCCAGAACGCGTTCAATTCGGGCGACGATGCGGCGACGGCGAAGCCGGTCGAAGAAGGACTCGTGGCTGTGCGGGCGCTCGGTGCGCAGTTGCCTTCAATCGGATTGACCGACGGCGCGCGGTATGAGATCGGCCTCCGGCTCGAGACGAAAGAGCGCGATTATGAGAACGCACTGCTCGTCGCGCACGGGCTCTCCTTCGATGCCGTGGCGGACGACGGCCTCGTGATTCCGGGGCAGCCGGTGAAGGTGACGGCGATTGCGGCGAATCATGGCCCGCCCGATGTATCGGTCACCAGTGTGGCGTTCGCGGGACTCGATTCGACGGCGGGCTGCAAGGCAGCGGACATGAAGAAAGACGGCTTCTTCCGCTGCGAGATCGATGCCATGATCCCGAAGGACGCGCAGCCGACCACGCCTTACTTCCACGACAACTACTGGGCGCATCCGGAGAATCAGGCGATCAATATCTTCGATGCGGGCGTGCCGTTCGGCGTGGCGTTTGCGCCTTCGCCCTTCCGCGTGACCTTCCACGTGAAAGCGGGCGCGACGGAAGTGACGCGCGAGATGCCGGTGACGTTCCGCTACGTGAAGGACATCTACAACGGCGACAAGCGGATGGAGCTGAACGTGGTGCCGCAGTTCTCGGTGCGCACGTCTCCGCCGCTCGCCGTGATTCCGGCTTCGGCTCCGGCGAAGCGCGAGGTTCGCGTCACCGTGACCAACGATACGAAGGCCGCGGCGAAAGTGAGTGTGTCGCTGCATCTGCCGGCGGGATGGAAGGCGGTGCCCGAGAGCGTGCCGGTGAGCTTCGCGCACGAGGATGAATCGCTTTCGGCGCGCTTCGATGTGATCCCTCCGGCGCAGGTGAAGACGGGCGCTTATACGGTGGGCGCGGTGGTGACGGCGGACGGACGCAGGTTCACCGACGGGTTCCAGGAGATCGAATACCCGCATATCCAGCGGCGGCAGGTGATGAAGCCGGCGGAGACGCTGGTGAAGGTGGTCGACGTGAAGACCACGCCGAACCTGAATGTGGGCTACATCAACGGCGTGGGGGACCAGGTGCCTCCCGCGCTCGAGCAGCTGGGCGCGAAGGTTTCGTTCATCGAAGAGAACGAACTCGCGGGCGGGGACCTCGGCAAGTACGACGCGATTGTGACCGGCGTGCGGGCTTACGAGCGGCGCGCGGATCTGCGGGCTTACAACCAGCGGCTGCTCGATTACGTGAGCCGCGGCGGCACCGTGATCGTGCAGTACAACAAGTTCGAGTTCAATGCCTCGCAGTACGGGCCGTATCCGGCGAAGGTGAGCGCCAACCGGGTTTCCGATGAGCTGGTGCCGGTGAAGGTGCTGGTGCCATCGCACCCCGTGTTCAATTTCCCCAATAAAATCGGGCCTCCGACGTGGGAGCACTGGACGCAGGAGCGCGGGCTTTATTTCCTCGGCGAGAAGGATCCGAAGTATGTGGATCTGGTCTCGATGACGGATTCGTTCCGGGACAATCCGGGCGAGAAGCTGGGATCGCTCGTCGAGGCGCGCTTCGGCAGGGGCCGGTGGATTTACCTGGGCTTGGGTTTGTGGCGGCAGTTACCGGCCGGCACGGACGGCGCGTATCAGCTGCTGGCGAATCTTATAAGCCTGCCGAAGCAGAAGTAAGATCCGCGATGGTGTCTTCGCGGAGCTGGAGCTCGGCCGCGGCGGCGATGGTGTCGATCTGTTCGATCGTCGTTGCGCTGACGATGGGCGCGGTGATGTGCGGCTGCGCGGCGAGCCAGGCGAGCGCGACCGCGGCGGGCGTCGAGTTGTAATCGGCTGCGGCGCCGTCGAGTTCAGCGAGGACTCTGAGTCCCGCGTCGGTGAGATATTTCCCGGCCCCGCGGCCGCGCGCCTTGCCTTCGAGATCCGCCGGCTTGCGGTATTTGCCCGAGAGGAAGCCGGAGGCGAGCGAGTAATAAGGAATCACGCCGATCCCGAACTCGTCAACGACCGGTGCAAGATCGGTTTCGTAGTTTTTGCGTTCGACCAGATTGTAGTGTGGCTGCAGCGTCTGGTACGCCGGAATGCCGAGCCTGCGGCTGGTTTCGATGGCGGCGCGCAGGCGCGCTCCGGTGTAATTCGAGGCGCCGATGAAACGCACTTTGCCCTGGCTGATGAGCGCGCTGTAGGCTTCGAGGGTTTCCTCGAGCGGAGTGTTCTCATCGTCGCGGTGCGACTGGTAGAGATCGATGCGGTCGGTCTGGAGGCGCGTGAGCGATTCCTCGACGGCTTCGCGGATGCGCTTTGCCGAAAGACCGGCCTTGCCATCGCCCATGTCGATGCCGACCTTGGTGGCGATGATCACCTGATTGCGCCTGCCGGTCTGCCGGAACCACCTGCCGATGATGGTTTCCGATTCGCCGCCGGTGTGGCCGGGCACCCAGCGCGAGTAGACATCGGCGGTATCGATGAAGGTCAGGCCGAGATCGAAGGCGCGGTCGAGCAGGCGGAAGGAATCGGCTTCATTGACGGTCCAGCCGAAGACGTTGCCGCCGAGCATCATCACGGGGACGGGGAGACTGGTTTTTCCAAGGGGACGGAGTCGCATAGGATCAGATTAGCCGAGTCCGCGGAGACGCGAGCGCTTGCGGCGTCTGAATCGGCTTATCGGCGAGTGGCGCCTGAAGGCGCGTGTACAGCCTGCTAGAGCTTTGCGATGACGGCGTCGGTGAATTCTTCGGTTGTGGCATGGCCGCCCACGTCTCCGGTGAGATGCCTGCGCTCGCGATAGACGGATTCGAGTGCGTGCTGGAGGCGATCCGCGGCCTGGCGCTCGCCGATGTGGGCAAGCATGAGCTGCGCCGATTGCATGAGCGCGGTCGGGTTGGCGATGCCTTTGCCGGCGATATCGGGCGCCGAACCGTGGACGGCTTCGAAGACGGCGCAGTCATCGCCGAGGTTGGCGCCGGGGACGATGCCGAGTCCGCCGACGAGGCCGGCGCAGAGATCGGAGACGATGTCGCCGTAGAGGTTGGGCAGCACGAGCACGTCGAAGGTTTCCGGGCGCATGACGAGCTGCATGCAGGCGTTATCGACGATCAGCTCGCTGTATTCGATCTGCGGGAATTCGGCGGCAATCTCGCGGCAGCAGCGCAGGAAGAGGCCGTCGCTCATCTTCATGATGTTGGCTTTGTGGATGGCGACGACTTTCTTCCGCATCTCGCGATCGGCGAATTCGAAGGCGGCGCGGGCGATTTTGATCGACGCCGCGCGCGTGATCACCTTGAGGCTTTCGACCACGTCCTTCACCACCTCGTGCTCGATGCCGGCGTAGAGGTCTTCGGTGTTCTCGCGGAAGATGACGAGGTCGATGGGCAGATCGGCGAAGCGCGTTTTGAGCCCGGGCAGCATGCGCACCGGCCGGAAGTTGACGAACAGGTTCAGGCGCTTGCGCAGCGCCACGTTGACGCTGGTGTGTCCGCCGCCGACGGGCGTGCCGACGGGACCTTTCAGCCCGACTCGGGTGCGGGCGAGAGATTCGAAAACAGCGTCGGGAAGGAACTGGCCGGTGGCTTTCTGGGCTTCGACGCCGGCGTCGATCCGTTCCCAGACGATGGAGACGCCGGTGGCGTCGACAGCGCGTCTGGTGGCGTCGGCGACTTCCGGGCCGATGCCGTCTCCCGGGATCAGTGTGATGTGGTGGGGCATGAAATTCGTACTATAGCGGGTGTGAGTTTCCGGCTGCGAACGGCGAAGGGCAAGCTCAAGATCGAGCACGCGATTCTGGACGATTTACGGCCTGTTCTGGAGCGTCTGGTGGAGCGGGAGGACATCCGGTCGATTATTCCGGGCGTGATCCGGCCGGTGCGGGATGCGAAGGGGACGGTGAAGGTGCGGATCACGGTGCCGACGACGAACGGCTGGAAGGCGATCGGGCTGGCCAACGGGGCGCGGCAGGAATTGTTCATCAGTACCGGGCTTGGGGAGCGGGAACTGGCAGCGGCCATCGCCGAAGCTGTTGTACAATAAGTATTTTCCAATCCTGGCTCCGCCAAAGAAGTAGAAAAACAACAACATGCCCAAACGTACTTTTCAGCCGAATAACCGCCGTCGCGCGAAGACGCACGGGTTTCGGACCCGTATGAAGACCGCCGATGGCCAGGCAGTCCTCTCTCGCCGCCGCGCCATCGGCCGCAAGAAGCTGACCGTCAGCTCCGAGAGGTAATTCGGATCGCCGGCATCTCCAAATCAGGCTTTCCCAAAAGTGTCCGGATTCTTCGTTCCAGCGATTTCCGAATGGTTTACGAAAAGGGGACGCGTTATGCGTGTCCCCTTTTCGCTGCATTCAGTCTGCGGGGCGGCGACGCCGGTCCGCGAGTCGGCTTCACCACGCCGAAGGCTCTGGGCACGGCAGTGGTGCGGAATCGAATCAAACGCCGGCTGCGGGAAGCGGTGCGGCTTGAGCTGGAGCTGTTGAATCCCGAGTGGTCGATCGTATTCAATCCGCGCCGGAAAGCGCTCGATTGCAGCTTTCCCGAACTTCAGACCGAAGTCAGACGTCTGTTTATACGGTGCGGGGAATTCTCATCCAGAGCCTCGTCTGGTACAAACGCCTGATTTCTCCGCTGCTGCCTTCCGCCTGCCGGTTTCATCCCACGTGTTCGGAATATATGCGCGAAGCGATCGAGATTCATGGCGCGGCGAAGGGCGTCTGGCTGGGGCTGAAGCGTCTGGGGCGCTGCCATCCGTTCCATGAGGGCGGGTGCGACCCGGTTCCGGGATCCAACTGATCTATGAGTTCTCCCACACCACCACAGAAACCCGGTGAGAAGAAGGACGTGTCCGCCGAAGTGCGGATGGTGCTGGCCTTCGTTCTCATGGGCCTGATTCTGGTGGCCACACCGTACGTTTACCGATTGCTGGGCATCTCGCCTCCCGCGCAGACGAAGACTGAGGCGAAGAAAAGCGCGGCTGCGGCTCCCGCTTCTTCCGCGGCCTCGACCGCGAGCGGCACGCCGATGGCTCCGTCGTCCGCGGAAACTCCGGCCGTGCCGAGCGCCGTTTCCGCCGCGAGCGAACAGACTTCGACCATCGACACCGGCGACTATCACGTGGTGTTTTCGAATCGCGGCGCGGTGGTGAAGAGCTGGACGCTCAAGAGCTACACCGACAGCAACAACAAGCCGCTCGAGCTGGTGAATCAGAAGGGCGCGGACAAGACCGCGTATCCGTTCAGCTTTACGTTCCGCGGCAAACAGCCGGGCGCCGATCTCAATAAAGCGCTGTGGGTGGCGCATCAGGAAGGGCTGACCGTCCGGTTCGAATTCTCCGATGGCTCGACTGCCGCGACGAAGACGTTCGCCTTCCAGCCGTCGGGCACGATGGTGCAGTATTCGGACGATGTGTCGATGAATGGCGCGGCGATTCCGCATCTCGTCCAGTGGCGCGGCGGCTTCGGCGATATGGCCGCGCAGAACGCGTTCGGCCAGCAGGCGACCATCCGCTACGACATCGACAAGCAGAAGCTGGCGCGCGATGGCGCGAAATCGGCGAAGAACGGGCCGGTGAACGCGGACGGGTCGTTCTCGTTTGCCGGCATCGACGACCAGTATTTCGCGGCGGCGTTTCTGCCTCCGCCCAACACCACGCTCGAGACCACGACGTTCGACGACGTGGTGGCGTCGAAGTTCAATAATTCCGAGGAAGCCTATCCCGGCGTGGCGGTGGGCGGCGCGGCGAGGAATCAGTTCGGCGTCTATGTGGGCCCGAAGGAAATCAACGCGCTGCACCGCGTGAACCCGAAGCTCGACGGCATTGTCGACTGGGGATTCTTCGGCGTGATCGCCAAACCGCTGTTCATCATCCTGCACTGGATGAACGATCAGTTCGTGCATAACTACGGCTGGTCGATCATCCTGCTGACGATCATCATCAATTTCGCGCTATTCCCGCTGAAGCTGAGCAGCATGAAATCCGGGCGCAAGATGCAGGCGCTGCAGCCCGAGATGCAGGCCATCAACAACAAGTACAAAGGGATCGGGATGAGCGATCCGCGGGCCCAGCAGAAGCAGCAGGAAATGATGGATCTCTACAAGAAGCACGGCGTGAATCCGATGGGCGGATGCCTGCCGCTGCTGATCCAGATGCCGTTCCTCTATGCGTTCTACAAAGTGCTGGCGGTGACGATCGAGATGCGCCACGCCAGTTTCCTGTGGGTCGGCGATCTTTCGCAGCCCGAGCAGACGGCCATCCGTTTTCTGCCGCTGATCATGGTGGTTACGAGTTTCATGGTGACCGCGATGACTCCGAACCCGGCGAACGCTGATCCGAGCCAGCGGCGCATGATGCAGATGATGCCCCTGATGTACCTGTTCTTCTTCTGGAATGCGTCGAGCGGGCTGGTGTTATACTGGCTCACTGGCAATATCGTCGGGATCGGGCAGCAGTGGTTTGTCAACAAGACCTCGCCGCCGGTTGCAGTGCCCGCGCCAAAGGCTTCGCAGAAAATGATTCCCAGGGACGGCAGGAAGCGGGCTTGAATCCGAAGTTTTCCATTGAAGAAACCGGTCCTCGTATCGAGCGGTTCCTGAAACAGATCATCGCCGACGCGGGCTTCGAACTCCGGTTCAGCATCGAGCCCGGCGATCACTCGAACCCCGATTTCGAGAATCCCGATCTGGTGGTGAAGTTCACGGGTCCCGATGTGGACCTGCTGCTTTCCAACCGCGCCGAACTGCTGCTGGCGCTCGAACTGGTCACCCAGGAAGCGCTGCGCCTGCACTCCGACGATCATTCGCGGATTTCCTTCGACGCCAACGAGTATCGCGCGCTGCGCATCGAAGAGCTGCGCCTGAGCGCGCTGGCGGCGGCGGAAAAAGTGAAGCGCGCCGGCACGCCGTTCCGGTTCAATCCCATGAACAGCCGCGAACGCAGGGTGCTGCACATCGCGCTGCGCAACGAGCCCGAACTGCGCAGCGAGAGCGCGGGCGCGGGACCGTTCCGGCATGTAGTGGTCTATCCGGCGGGCATGGCTTCCTTGCCCGAGCCGCCCCCTCCGCCCTTCGGCGGGCATCGCGATGGCGGTGGTGACCGGGGCGGGAGCCG
>DASPQQ010000334.1:0-3996 GCA_035624885.1 Bryobacteraceae bacterium
TTCGCCGTGATACGGCAGGCCGGCATCGCCGCAGACCTCGGCGTTTTCGGTGGTATCGAGATAGAGGACGAGCGCGCCGCGGCCCATGGCTTCGATGAGCGCCGGGTGCGTGCCCCCGACTTCGGTGGCGTGGATGTAGGCGAAGCACCAGGTGCCGAGTTCGCGATAACCGGCGCCGTAGATCGCACCGGGCATGACGATGCGCGGGTCTCTGGTATCGCGCACGCGCCGGATGTATTCCTGGGCGTAGGGCGCGTCGCCGATGAGCGCGAGCTTCAGGTCCGTAGGAACCTGCTCGAAGGCCTGGCGCACTTCGAGGGCGCGATTCTCCGGCTCCATGCGGCTGACGTAGAGGAAATAGCGGCGGGGCTCGAGGCTGAGCTGATCGAGCACGCCGCGGGTTTCGGCGAGCTTCGTATCGGCGCCGTAGGGGATGAAGAGCGAATCCTTGTGGTACTGCTGTCTGTAATAGGTGCGGATGGCTTCGGCGTCGGTGACGAATTTGTCGGGGAGGATGGTCGAGAGATATTCCGAAATGCGGTACCAGGCGCGCGCCAGAGCGTTCCACTTGCGGCGCTTGCGTTCAATGCCATCGACGTTCAGGGCGACGGGGATGCCGAAAATGCGCGGCAGGATGGTGAAGATGGCGTTGGCGGCGTTGCAGTAGAGGGCCACGTCAACCGGGTGCGTGACGAGATGGAGCGTCGAAACGAAGGTGTGGGCGAGGGTGTCGAAATACTTGTGGCGGATGGTCGGGAGCCAGACGAGATGAACGCCGCGGTATTCGCGGAAAGGTTGCTTTTCGCGGCAGTAGACGGTGACCTGGTGGCCGCGCACGGTGAGCCGGGTGGAGAGTTCCTCGGCGAAGGTTTCAAACCCGCCGTAGCTCGAGGGAATGCCGCGCGTGCCGAGGATCGCGATGCGCACAAACCGGTCTAGCGCCGGGCGGCCTTCGGGCGATTCATGGCGCTGGCGAACTTCTTCGGCGCCGGCTTGCTGACGGGCTGGAAGGAGAACCAGCTTGCCATGTATTCATCGTCGACGCGGCGCCGCAGCATGATCTCGCGGCGTTTTTCCATCACTCGCTTCCAGTTGCGGAAGAGGAAGGGGAAGGCCTTGAGCGAATAGTGCTCGCGGATCAGGCAGGCCGCGACCACGACGATATCGCGCGCGGTGATGGAAAAGAAGTGGCGCCGGTAAAGATCGCCCGTGATGTTCTTCATGCGCAGCAGGAAGCGGTTCTTCACCGAGTGCATGTTGATTTCGGGCGCGAGCGCACGGCGGTTGCCGGGGAAGGCGGCGCGCACATGATAGCCCTTGGCGTAGGGAACGTAAAGGCACTTCCAGCCGAACAACTGGGCGCGCCAGGCGACATCGGCATCCTCGCGGTAGACGAAGAAATCGGCGTCGAAGAATTCGCCCTGGACGGAGATGTCTTCCACCATTTCGCGGCGGTAGAGCGCGGCGGCGGCGGTGGCGCCGAAGACATATTCGTACTTGCGGTAATGGCCGTTATCGACTTCGAGACTGCCGCGATCGAGATGCCGGAGGTTGGGAGTGAAGTAGATGCCGGTGGAATCGACGGTGGGCTCTTCGGGGAAGTCGAAGGTGGACCGCATGGTGAGCAGCTTGCCGCAAACGGTGCCGACCTGCGCATCGAGATTGCCCGCGTTCACGAGCGCCGCGATGAAACCCTGCAGCAGCAGAACGTCCGGGTTGAGGGTGAGGATCCACTCGGCGTTGGAGGCGGCGATGGCCTGATTCTGCGCGGCGGCGAAGCCGATGTTTTCCTCGTTGTAGATGATGCGGCAGCGGTCTTCGAAGGGCTCGATGATGTCGATGGTGCCGTCGGTGGAGTTGTTGTCGACGACGATGACTTCCTTGAAAGGATAGTCCTGATCAAGTATCGACTCGAGACAGCGCTTGATGAAGCGCCCGCTGTTGTACGTAACGATCGTTACCGAAACGAAGTCACTTCGCGACATGTCCGCGCTGGTCTTTTCCACCCTTCAGATTTAACGCCTGATCAGACAACCCCGTCTCCACTGCTATTCTCTGTTCTGAAAAATCAGCTTGCTCTGAAAAACCAGCTCAATGCAAGGCCGGCAACCCGGCCGTATCCCCTCGGAGCTGCTCCCCGATGCAGCGATCCCCATAGCGCCCGGATACCCACCCCGAGCACGACGGCCAGACACAACACCCGGAAAACACCGGGCCGATAGTGTTTGGCGCCGTATTCCAGAAGGCTACCATACCAATACCGTTCCCTCAGCCCCGCGGGAAGAGGAGAGATGGAATGGCCACCGGTATGTCTGGCCGTGGCCCCCGGCTCGTAGTACGCGCGCAGGCCGGCGGCTTTGAGGCGGGCGCAGAAATCCACATCTTCGAACCAGATGGGACGGAAACGCTCGTCGAAACCGCCGAGCTTTTCCCAGACGGCGCGGGGGAACATGAGGAACGCACCGGCGGGCTGCTCGACGATACTTTCGGTCATCGGGTCCAGTCCCTTGCAACGGTAATGCCAATTCAGGGGATTGGCGGGCCAGAGCCGGTTGATCCCCAGTACTTCGAAAATCAGGGTGCCCGGAGCGGGCAGATTGCGCGCCATGAATCCGGCCTGCGGCTTGCCGTCGGGGCCGACGAGCATGCCTCCCGCGGCGCCGGTTTGTGGGTCGTCGAAATGGGCGGCGAGGGCTTCGAGGCCGCCGATCAGATGCGCATCAGGATTCAACAAAAGCACGAGTGGCGCGGATGTGGCCCGGATTCCGCTGTTGACGGCCGCGGCGAAGCCTGCGTTTGTCGCATTGGCGATGAGATGGACGTGGCGGCGGGTGACTTCCTCGCGCGTGGCATCGGTGGAGGCGTTATCGACGACGACGATTTCTGCGTTCGGAAGATCACGTAACGCGTCGAGGCAGCCACCGATTTCGGGCGCCGAATTATGGGTCACGATGACGATGGCCAGGGGCGTCATGTGTCGTTATGCCCCACGGCGGGGCGCACAGCGGAAATAAAGGCGCCAGTAGGTATCGGTTGCTGTGTCCTCGATTTCACGTTCGGAAGCGTCGAGGAAGGCTTGCAATGCCGCGGAGGGGCGGCCTTCGAGATGGAAGCCGCGCAGCGCTTCCCGCTTGCCCTCAAGCCAGGCGCCGAAGGCTCCGTGCTGGAGCGCGAGGCAGCCCCAGAGGAGCTGGCCGGCGAGTATCGGCCAGAGGTTGGCTTTGAAGAGGGCGCGGTCGTAGTGTTTGGCGATGAGGCGGAGCTGGTTACGCGAGATGAGCCGGACCACCTGCGGATTCCAGCGGCCAAGCGTGGCGCTGCCGTGATGGAAGGCGCGGGCGAGCGGCGCGTAGATGCCGGTGAGGCCGTGCTCGAGGCAGCGCAGGCCCAGATCGACGTCTTCGAGGTAGGATCCGAAGCTTTCATCGAACCCGTGGAGTTCGTCGAGTACGGAGCGGCGAAAGAGACATGCCGTGGCAGGCGCGATGGAGATCGGTTTCGGTTCGGTTTCAGACGGTTCGTCCGGCTGGCCGTGTCCCGCGCGCCAGGCGCAGCCGGAACGGGCGAGCAGGTCATAAGTTCCATCGATCCTCAGCGGCCCGGTCCCGGCGCGGAAGATTTTACCGGTGGCGAAGCTGGCATTGCCGGCGGCTTCGAGGAGGCGCTCGAGCCAGTGCGGATCGAGTTCGACGTCGCTGTTGAGAATGGCGATCCAGCCGCTTCTGGCGGCGCGCCAGCCGCGGTTGACGGCGGCGGCGAATCCGGCGTTGGCGCCCATGGCGATCACCTCGCAGCCGGCGGCTTTCGCGACGCGCGGGGCATCGTCGATGGATGCGTTATCGATCACGAGGACTTCGTCGAAGGGGACGGTCTGGCTACGGATGGTGGCGAGCAGTTTCGCGAGCAGATCGGCCCGGTTGTGAACGGGAATAACGGCGCTGACGCTCATGAGGCGGAATCGGCCAGATAAACTGTGATTGTAATGAAACGCTTTCC
>DASPQQ010000335.1:0-9056 GCA_035624885.1 Bryobacteraceae bacterium
GGCCGGCGTTATCTCCCTTACGCCTTCACCGAGCCCGGCGTGGCCATGTTGTCGTCGATGCTGCGCAGCGAGCGTGCGGTCCGGATGAACATCCTCATCATGCGGTCGTTCATCCGCCTGCGCGAACTCGTGGCTTCGAACCGGCGCATCGAGGTCGAAGGCATGAAGACACCTCCGCCGGGGAAGAAACGCCGGATCGGATTCCTGATCGACGACGCCGCCAGATCTCAGACGGCAACCGGGGCGTTGCGCGCCGATTCGTGAATGCCCCGGAAATACTCCACCGTGTAGCGCATCCCCGTTTCCAGTGAAACGACCGGCTGCCAGTCGAGCAGCGTCTTCGCTTTCGTGATATCGGGCTGGCGCTGCTTTGGATCGTCCTGCGGCAGTTCGTGAAACACGATACCCGCCGTCGACCCGGTCAGCTTTTCAATCTCCCGCGCGAATTCGAGGATCGTCATCTCGCGCGGATTGCCGAGATTCACCGGATAAACTTCCTTCGAAAGCAGCAGCCGGTAAAGGCCGTCCACCAGATCGCTCACGTAGCAGAAGCTGCGCGTCTGCGATCCATCCCCGAAGACCGTGATCGGCTCGCCGCGCAGGGCCTGATCCATGAAGGCGGGCACCACGCGTCCGTCGTTCAGCTTCATGCGCGGGCCGTAGGTGTTGAAGATGCGCGCGATGCTGGTGCGCACGCCATGCTTGCGGTGAAACGCCATGGTCATGGCTTCGGCGAAACGTTTGCTTTCGTCGTAGCAGGAACGCGGGCCGATGGGATTCACGTTGCCCCAGTAGGTTTCCACCTGCGGATGCACCTCCGGGTCGCCGTAGCATTCCGAGGTCGACGTCAGAAGGTACTTGGCATCATGTTTGAGCGCGAGTTCGAGCATGTTGCGCGTGCCGATGGAGCCGACGTCGAGCGTTTCGATCGGGTACTGCAGATAATCCCTGGGGCTGGCCGGCGAGGCCATGTTCACGACGAAATCGACCCTGCGTTCGATCTCCAGAGGCTTGCAGATATCGTGCAGGCGGAATTCGAAGTTCGGATTGCCGCGCAAATGAGCGATATTCCGCTCCGAACCCGTGATCAGGTTATCGAGAACCAGTACCGAAAAGCCTTCGGCCAGCAGTCGGTCGCACATGTGCGAGCCGACAAAACCCGCTCCTCCCGATACAACGGCGTGCCTCAGCACCGGTTTATCCCGGTTTTTCTTTCAGAGACCATCCTTTTGAATTTATCACCGCTGCAGGGGCCGCCGGAGCGAAATGTTAGATTCACTCTGAGGACTTTCGATTGACTTTCGCCAGCCTGCCCGCACAAATCCTGCTCACCCTTCTCATGCTCGCGTCGCTCGGCGGGTTCTTCTACCGGTTTCGCAAGGTGATTGAGGTGGTGGGGGCGGCGAAGCCCGATCCCGGGTTCATGCCGGGGTCGCTCGGGCCGCGCATCCGGACCTTCGTGTGGGAAGTGCTGCTGCAGGGGAAAGTGATCCGGCAGCGGCCCGTTGCCGGCGCGGCGCACGCCTTTGTCTTCTGGGGTTTCTGCGCCTTCGCGCTGATCACGATCAATCACTTCGCCACGGGTTTCGGCGTGCCGCTCCTGTCGCGGGAGAGCGCGTTCGGAATGGCCTATTTCGGGTTCGTGGCGCTGTTTGCGCTGGCCGTTGCGGTCTCCATTTCTTATCTGGCGTTCCGGCGCTTTGTGCTGCGGCCGGTGTGGTTCGGAAAAGTTTCGCCGGAATCGGGCCTCATCGCGTTTCTGATTCTCACCCTCATGCTCACGTATCTCGCCGGGCTCGCGCTGCCGGAGGCGAGCACGGCCGGACACGCGGTCTGGTGGGCGCACACGCTGGCGCTGCTGATCTTTCTGCCGCTGATCCCGCATACCAAGCACCTGCACCTGGTGCTGAGCCCGCTCACCGTCTTTCTCAAGCGGCCCGGCTTCAGCGACATTCCGAAGCTGGCGGGCGACGAGGATTTCGGGCTCGTCAACGGCAAGGATGTGACGAAGCTCGAAGCGCTGCAGGCGTTTTCCTGCGTCGAGTGCGGGCGCTGCACCGAGCACTGCCCGGCCTGGAACACCGGCAAGGAGCTCAACCCGAAGGAAATCATTCTCGGGCTGCGCGGCTATCTGAACACGGAGGGTCCGCGTTCGGAAGCGCCGCTGCTCGGCGAGCACATTCAGGAAGAGGCCGTGTTCCAGTGCACCACCTGCGGCGGCTGCGAGTTCCAGTGCCCGGTCGGGATTCAGCATCTGCCGGTGATCATCGGGCTGCGCCGCGGCGCGGTGAATACGGGCGCGTGGGAAGACTCTTACGGCACGAAGCTCTTTCTGGCCATGGAGCGCAACGGCAATTCGCTCGGCATGGCTTCGAGCGAACGGACCAAATTCATCGACAAGAACGCCCTCCCGATCTACGACGGCACCCAGGACTACTGCCTCTGGCTCGGCTGCATGGGCGCCTACGATCCCGCGGGGCGAGAGACCGTTCTGGCTCTGGTGAAGGTGCTGCGGCATCTCGGGATCACGTTCGGCGTGCTGAAGAAAGAGAAATGCAACGGCGATCCGGCGCGGCGCCTCGGCAACGATCTGCTGTTCACCACGCTCGCCGAAGAGAACCTGCAGACGTTGGGCGAGAAGCCGGTGAAGATGCTCAGCATCTGCCCGCACTGCGTCCGCACCATGGGCACGGACTGGAACGAAGCCGGCCGGACGGTTCAGATCGAGCACCACACGGAACTGCTGGCGCGGCACAAACACCGGTTGCCGATTCTCGCCGGCGAATCGCGCGAGCAAGTGGTCTATCACGATCCCTGTTATCTCGGGCGGCATCGCGGAGTTTACGATGAGCCGCGCGAAGTGCTGGCGCGCGCCGTCGACGTGCTCGAAGCGCCGCGCCATCGCGAACGGTCCTTCTGCTGCGGCGCGGGCGGCGGGCAGATGTTCCTCGGAGAGGAAAAAGGCAAGCGCATCAATCTGACGCGCGCCGAAGAGCTGGCGGCCACGGGCGCCGCAACCGTGGCCGCGGCGTGTCCCTTCTGCGCCTCGATGTTCCGCGATGCCCTGAAGGCGGTTTCGAATCAGCCGCCAAAACTGCTCGACATCGCGCAGATCGTGGCGCGGGGTCTTGAGGAAAACGCGGCCGAAGCCGCGTCCCCGCACTAAGCCTGCACGGTCTGAGACTGCCGTGCCGCCATGCGCTCCTGCATCTGGCGCGTCAGGTGCGGCGTGATGCCAAGCATCCGTTCGGCGATCATCAACTGGCCGCGATGGTGCATTTCGTGCTCCTTCGCGCCCAGCAGCATTTCGAAGCGGCTCTTGTGCGTGGGCGTTCCCATCGGCATCGCCACCTGCTCGGCGAGGATCTCTTCCGGGAGTCCTTCGAGGAACTGAGCGAACCGCTCGCCTCCGGTGGCGAGGAGCTCGATGATTTCGGCTTTTGTGCGCGGCTTGTTTTCCTCCGCAACCGCTTCCGCCACGAGCGCCGGGAAGTTGAAGCCGGCAAGCGTGGAGATGCGATTCTCCCCGTGGATCAGCATCGGCATGCGATTCATGATGGCGATGTGGACCAGCGTCCCGGCCACGGTGCGTGTGCCGGGCGCCGGGCTGAAACCGTATTTGTCCTCGGGAATGTCCTTCGCGATGGCCAGCGTGTTGGCCCGCACGGTGCGGAAACCGGCGGCCAGTTCTTTCGATCCGTAATAAGTCATAGGCCGATTTTAACGGACGAACCGGAAACGGTCGGCCGTCGCTTCCACCTGCTCGAGTTCCGCGCCGGTGAAACCGAAGACATCCTTTGCGATCGAGAGCTCGCGCGCGAGCGTGGTGCCGAAGACACCGGGATCGTCGGTGTTCAGGGTGATCGGCACGCCGGCATCGAAAAGGCGCCGGACCGGGTGGACATCGAGCGATTTCACGGCTCCGGTGAGCACGTTGCTCGTGATGCAGACCTCGAGCGGAATCTGTTCGTCGCGCAGGCGCTTGACGAGATCCGGATCGTCGATGGCGCGAATGCCGTGGCCGATACGCTCGGCGCCGATCGCCAGCGCATCGCGGATCGACTGCGGCCCATCGGTTTCGCCGGCATGCGCGGTGAGCCGGAGGCCGGCGTCCTTCGCGTAACGATAGGCATCGGCGAACTGGTGCGCCGGCCCGCCGGCTTCATCGCCGCCGATGCCGAACGAGATGGCGCCGTCGCCGACGTAATTGGCCGCCAGTTTCGCCACTTCCATCACGTGGTCCGCGCCGAACTGGCGGATGGCGTCGAGATTCCACCAGACCTCGACCGGCCACTGCCCGTATGCTTCGGCCTGCGCGCGGCGGATGGCGCGCCAGACGGAATGGAAATCGAAGCCGCGCCATAGGATAACTCCGGCAGCCAGAGTCACTTCGGCATAGGAAACTCCCTGGGAAGCCAGCGACTGCATCATGCGCCGCGTGATCAGGGCGTAGTCCTCGGACCCCCTCATGCGCTGCGCGATGAACTTGAAACAGGAGATAAAGCCGGCGAAATCGGTGAAATCCCATGCCGCATCAACGGCTTGGCGGCTGAGGGTGGGATCGAGGAGCAGCATGGTTTCCCGGTCCACAGTACCCTCCAGATGCAGATGAAGTTCAGTTAAACCCATTGAAAGTCTATACTTAAAAGGTGCCATGACCGCCGCCGAATTGGAAGCGATTACAGGCGGTTATCACGGAGACCCTTTCAGCGTCCTTGGGCCGCATGCAACCCGTCGCGGGAGCTGGGAAATCCGGGCGTTCCTGCCCCAGGCTTCTTCGGTCCGCGTGGTAACTGCGGCAGATTCCATCCCGATGGAGAAAATCCATCCGGAAGGCTTCTTCACGGCCGAAATGCCGGTGCGTACGGAAGCCTACAAACTGGAACTCCAGGCTGCGGACGGCTCGATCACCACCATCGACGACCCCTACCGCTTCCCGCCCATCAGCACCGAATTCGACCTGCACCTGCACGCCGAAGGAACGCTCTATGAAGCGTGGCATTCGTTCGGCGCGCACCCGGAGACGATCGAGGATGTGCCGGGTGTCCGTTTCGCCGTGTGGGCCCCGAATGCTGAATCCGTTGCAGTGGTGGGCGATTTCAACGACTGGGATACCAGCCGCCATCCCATGCGGCTGCGCAATTCCGGCGTCTGGGAGATCTTCCTGCCGGGCGCGAAGGTGGGCCAGACCTACAAGTATCTGGTGCGTTCGAAGTTCCAGGGCTATTCGCAGATGAAGGCCGACCCCTACGCGTTTGCAGGCGAGGTGCCGCCGAAATCCGCGTCGGTCATCTGCGATCTGAGCACCTACCGGTGGAACGACGCGGAATGGATGCGGCAGCGTGCGGAGCGGAACGTGCTCGACGAACCGGTTTCGATCTACGAAGTGCATCTCGAATCGTGGATGCAGCAGCCGGGCGGCGGCCTGCTCACCTATCGCGAGCTGGCGGTGAAGCTGGTCGATTACGTGAAGCGCATGGGCTACACCCATATCGAGCTGCTGCCCATCCAGGAGCATCCGTTCTCCGGTTCGTGGGGCTATCAGGTCACGGGATATTTCGCGCCCACCGCGCGTTTCGGCCCGCCCGGGGATTTCATGCACTTCGTCGATTGCTGCCACGCGGCGGGAATCGGCGTGATTCTCGACTGGGTGCCGGCGCACTTCCCGAAAGACGCGCACGGGCTCGGCTTTTTCGACGGCACGGCTCTCTACGAACACGCCGATCCGCGCCAGGGCGAACACATCGACTGGGGCACGCTGGTCTTCAACTTCGGCCGCAACGAAGTGCGCGAGTTTCTGATCTCGAGCGCGCTGTTCTGGCTGAACGAGTACCACATCGACGGGCTGCGCGTGGATGCCGTGGCTTCCATGCTCTACCTCGATTACTCGCGCAAAGAAGGCGAATGGATTCCCAACCGGTTCGGCGGACGCGAGAACCTCGAGGCCATCGAATTTCTGAAACGCTTCAATGAACTGGCGCACGCGGTGCCCGGCGCGATCACGATCGCCGAAGAATCGACGGCGTTCCCGGGCGTCTCGCGGCCTGTCTATGCCAACGGGCTCGGCTTCACCATGAAGTGGAACATGGGCTGGATGCACGACATGCTGCACTACTTCGGCTCCGATCCCGTGTACCGCAAGTATCACCACAACGACATCACCTTCAGCCTGCTCTACGCTTTCAGCGAAAACTTCCTGCTGCCCATCTCGCACGACGAAGTGGTGCACGGCAAAGGCTCGCTGCTCGGAAAAATGCCCGGCGATGAGTGGCAGAAGTTCGCCAACGTGCGCGCCTTTCTGGCGTATATGTACGCACACCCGGGCCGGAAGCTGCTGTTCATGGGCAGCGAAGTGGGAGATTACCGCGAATGGAACCACGCAGGCAGCGTGCCGTGGGACCTGCTGCAGTACCCGCTGCATCGTTCGCTGCAGTTTTTCGTGCGCGAGCTCAACGCCTTCTACCGCTCGCAGCCGGCGCTCTGGGAGAAGGATTTCACATGGCACGGCTTTGAGTGGATCGATCTGTCGGACGTGGATCAGTCCGTGATCTCATTCGTGCGCCACGGCCACACCGAATGCGTGATCTTCGCCTGCAATTTCACGCCGGTGCCGCGCACGGGCTACACGATCGGCGTGCCGGAAGAAGGCTGGTACGCGGAGATTCTGAATACGGATTCGGAATACTTCGGCGGCAGCAACATGGGCAATGGCGGAGGCGTGGAAGCGGTGCGAAAGCCGAGCCACGGCAAGCCGTACCGGATCTCCATCACCCTGCCGCCGCTGGCCGTGGTGGCGTTCAAAAAGAAGCTTTAGCTACTTCGCGGCCACGGGCGAAATCTGGCCGAACGCCAGCAGCGCGATGCCGCCGAGGAAAAAGAGAATCGTCACCACCACCCACGAATTCACGCGCGAATCCGAGCTCTCGTATTCCTTCCAGTAGAAGACGCCCCACAGCATGGCGATGAACGCGGCGCCCTGCGCGATCGGATAGCTGAGCCGCGGAGCCAGCTGCGCCGCGCCTTCCGCGCGCAGCGCGATCAGGCTGCCGAGGAACCCGATGAGCGCCACCGAGCCGCCCGCAAGACCGGGGAAGTGCGAACTGATCTTCGCGCGGAAATACTCCGACATATCGACCGGTTTGCCCTGCACCGGCAGATTCATGAAGAACAGGTTGTAGGCGAAGGTGGAGAGCAGGATGCCGAGGCCGAAGACGAAGCTGAACGAATAAGGCCCGAGGCGGATCTCCGAATCGTTGCCCAGCTGCATCAGCGGAATCGAAGCCCCGATGAGAAGGCCGCCCATCACGGCGAGAACAATCGGCTTCGAACTCACCACTCTTCTGGTCGATTTCGTCCTGCCGGTCTGCATGGCCTCCACGAGCCGCGCCAGCGCCCAGCGCCGGTAGGAAATCGAACCGCCGATGACGGCGACGAGCAGAACAGCGGCGCCGCTGAAGCGCAGCAGCGGAGTGGAAGGCATGTTGATCAGCGGGCCTGTCAGCGCCCCGACAATCACCGCGACGCTCAGGGCGATGGGCGCGGCCGACGTCATGCCGGCGATCGAAATGGCCGCCACAAAAAGCATGTTGCCGAGATTGAAAACGCCGCCGGCGACGAGCGCGAAGGCGTCCTGTTTCCTCCCGGCCAGCGAAAAATCGTCGATGAAGGAAAACCCGTCCTGGCCGAAGCTGCCGAGCGTCAGCGCCGCAACAAGGCCCGCCAGCACGAAGCCCACGGCGAAATCGCAGTACCAGAGCTCGAAACGCCACTTGCGCGCCACCGACTTGAACAGACTCGGCCACGAGCCCAGACAGATCAGACTGAGGATCAGTACTAATAGGGAAGCGATAAAGCTGCCTGGAAGTATCATGTCGAGTCTTGTCTACCGTACACCGGCTGTCCCGTTCCGGTCAAGAATGCTGCAGTCCGGGAGCTTCGATTCCGAATAATAGTATAGGCCGTAAGCGAGATTTCGCGTTTCTCCCGGGTCGCATTTGAGGTGGTAGACCTGCCATTGCGGACGGGCAGAGGCGAGGCGGTCGATCAGCGGGAAAGTCCTCTGCTCGAACCAGAGCAGGCCGGATGCAATCAGGACGGCGGCGAGGCCGAATGCGACATCGCGCGACAACTGCCAGGAGGCGATGACGCCGAGGGCGAGCGCGACCACGACAAGAGCCGCGATTTCGGTCCAGTTAAAGGTGGTTCTCACCGAGGAGAGCCCCCGGGCGAGCGATCCCGCGACCACGGCGGGCAGCATCGGCAGAGCGCTGATGAGCACGATGGGAGCAACCAGCCACCATCCCGCGCGCTCCCGGTCCGCAAGCCCGATCGCGCAGAGCACCAGAACCGCCGGGACAAGCGGCAGCACGTAACTCGGCAGCTTGTTTACCGACGCGGAAAAGAAAATAAACCCGAAAATCGCGACATAAGCCAGAACCCGGACGCGCGGATCGGCCCATTTTCGCCCGGCCAGACCCAGCAGCGGAAACCAGGGAAACATCAGGAGCAATCCGGCCGGCACGTAGAACCAGAACGGCTGTATGTGCTGCAGAGCACCCGAACTGAAGCGCCCGAACTGCTGCTGCACAAAGAACACATTCAGGAACTCGCTCCCGTTGCGCAGGGTGCACAGGATGTACCAGGGCAGCGCGCAGACCGCGAAGGCGGCGAGCGGCGCCGGACGGAACCAGTCGCGCCAGCGCACGGCAATCACCGGCAGGAACAGGACCAGAGGCACCAGGCCCTTGTCGAGCGCGGCGAGCCCGAGACACGCAGCCGCCGCCGGCATCAATGCCCGTTCCCCTCTGGCGGCATACGGCAGTGACAACAGCACCGCAGCCGAGAACAAAGCCGCGAGCGGCAGATCGGTAACGGCCACGTGACTGTAGGCAAGCCATCCCGCGCTGGTTGCGAGCATCGCCGAAGCAAACCACGCCACGCGCTCATCCCATTCGCTGCGCAGCCGCCACCAGAAGAATATGAGGAACGCCACGCTCACCAGCGCAACCGGCAATCGCGGCGCGAGTTCGGGTCCGAGCCCCAGCCGGAACCCCGGC
>DASPQQ010000336.1:0-4855 GCA_035624885.1 Bryobacteraceae bacterium
TGTGTTCGTAGAGCGCGATGCGGGTGTGGTAGTTGGTGAGAGTGATCAGGTTGTGCATCTGGGTCTGGTGGGCGAGGACCAGATGCGCCACAACGTCGCTTTCGGGAACGAGATAAGCCGAGGTATCGATTTTGCTCGCCATCTCGAGGGGCGCGGCGGCAGTGGGGTGTTCGGGATCCGCGGCGAGCGCGTTGCCCATCTGCTGGGTGGACGCGCGCAGACCGGTCACGTACCAGCCGCCCCAGCGCTCTTTGAGCGGGCTTTCGTGGCCGGTGATGTAGGAGGGTGAGTGCTCGGCCTGCGTGCCCGAGGGGCGCGTGAAGATGGAGCGCAGCAGCACGCCGGGGACATTGCGCGTGCCGGCGGCTACGTGGCACTGGGTGCAATCGAGCTCGGCGCGTTCAAAGACGGGGTGGTCGGCTTTCTTCTCGTCGAGGATGTAGAAGATGGCGCCCTGCATGGGATCGAAGGAAACGAATTCGAGGACCTTGCCGTCGTGGACCTGGCCGACGTAGACGTCGTCGTTGAAATAAAGAGCGCGCGGCGTGGCCGGCGAGATCTTTTTGTACTGGAAGCTGGTTTTCGAGAAGACGAGCGTCTGCGATTCGACCGGGATCTTCAGGGCATCGAGCACGGATTTGAGATAGCCGTGCCGCGGTTCCCAGCTGAGCGTCATCTGGCCTTTGTCGATGGCTTTCTGCAGCTTCGCGACGGGATCGGAGAGATTCTCGGAGCGGTAGTTGATGGGCTCATCGGCGAATGGAACGAATCCCTGGTTTTTGACCGCGATCTGTGCGGGCGCACTCGCGGCGAGCGAGATCCCTATGAGCGTAATAAGGGCCGTATTGCCAAAATCAATGCGCATCGTGCGGGCTCCTCGAATCATTCAACCGGCGCGTGGGGGTCGATCTGCCGGATGGGCAGATCCCAGTGGAGTTCGGTCAGTTCCCAGCGGCGGCCTTCTTCGCGTTTGAGCGTGGCCTGATCAGGAAACAACTGCTTTTCGAGCGCGCTGCCGCCCGAGGAGGTGGTGACGTCCTTGTAATAGATGACGACACGGAAATCCCAGCGGTGGTCTTCGCTGGTGTGCAGACCGGGACGGAAGACCTCGTAGCGGACGACGCTGCCGTTCTCTTTTTCCTTGTCGAGAACGGCGATCTGGTATTTCTGGAAGATTTTCCAGAACTCGTCCTCATGGCCGAGCTTCACTTTGTAAACCCACTCGACCACATAGGGGCGGGCCTGTGCGCGCAGTTCACGCGCCGCGATGCCGGTGAGCAACAGCAGGAGCGAAGCGACTGCGAAGTCGCGGATGAGTTTCCTGAGGACAGTCATGAGCAGTCTCCGTCAGAAGGTGAAGCGCGCGCCGAGCTGCAGCATGCGCGGGTTGTTGATCTGGCTGGTGATGACGCCGAAGGTGGAACTGGTGAGCGTGGTGTTCGGCGTGCCGAAATAGGGCGTATTGGTGGCGTTGAGCGCTTCAAAGCGGAACTGCGCTTTGAGGCGTTCGCGCACGAGGAATGACTTGAAGAGCGACGCGTCCCAGTTGAAGAGACCGGGGCCGCGCAGGGTGAGGAAGCGGCTCGTGTTGCCGAAGGTGTAGATGGGCGCGACGGAGAAGGCAGCGGCGTTGATCCAGTCGGAGAGGCGGCTATCGGTCGAACCCGAAGTGGCGGGCGAGATGCCGGTCGCATTGGGGCGCTGGTAGCTCGCGCCAAAGACGCTGTTGTTGTTCGGCTGCGTGACGGAAAGCGGGTACCCGTTCTGGATCACGCTGAAGACGTTGAGCGACCAGCCGCCGACGATGGCGTCGAGGACTTTGCTCGAACTGTTCAGAAGGCGCTTGCCGCGGCCGATGGGAAGTTCGTAGCTGATGGCGGTGGTGAAGCGATTGGGAACATCCTGCGTGGAGAGGCTCCATTCGCCCGCGAGATTGTAAGCGTTCTGCGGGCCGGATACCGCGACCACCTGGCTTGCGCCGGCGGTGCTGGTCCCGGTGACATCGTCTTCACTGCGCGACCAGGTCCAGGAGGCGAGGAGGCTGAGTCCGTTCGAAAGCTTCTTCTGCGCCCGGAGATAGAAGGCATAGTAGATGCTGGCGGCAGTGCCGGAGTTGGCGAGCGCAACTGAGGTGTACTGCGGGAACGGGAGCAGAAGCTGGAGACGGCTCACCGTTGCAGTGCCGACAGAGCCGACGCCGCCGTTGCCGTAGAGCGGATTGGCGACGCTCTGGGTCAGCGCGGAGCCGAGCGAGAAGTAAGAAGGATTGAGCTGATCGATGTTCTGGCCGCTTTGCAGCAGATGCAGGCCGTGCGAGCCGAGAGCGCCGGCCGTGAGGACAACGTTCGACGGGAGCTGGCGCTGCACTTCGAACGAATATTCCTGCACGTATCCGGCGGATTGCGTCTGGGGATTGAAGACAGTGATGGCCTGGCCGATGCCGGAGAGCGCGCCGAGCGAATTGCCGGTAGGCTGCAGGAGCCCGTTCGGATACGGATTGGCGAGGGTGGCGGCAGGCGTGAAGTTGCCGTTCGTCGAGGCGACGATCGTGGTGGTCTGCGAATAGCCGATGGCGTTCTGGTAGTTGAAGAACGTGGGCGCCCAGAAGATGCCGTAGCCGCCGCGGAACACGGTCTTGTCGTTGAGCGAATATGCGAAGCCGAAGCGGGGCGCCGGTTTGACACTGAGCGGATTGCCGGTTTCCGTGGGCGCGCCGTTGACGCCCGCATACTGCACGCCGCCGAGGATGTTGAGGCCGGGGACCTGAAGCGGGCTCGCGGCCGTTGTGTTGAAGCCGACGATCAGTTTGTTGTTCGCTTCCTGGACGCCTGATTCGTATTCGAAGCGCAGGCCGAGATTGAGCGTGAGCTTCGGGGTCACGCGGAAATCATCCTGCACGAAGCCGCCATAGTAGGTGACGAAATCGTTGAAGGCGGTGACGACGGACATCTGGCCGCTCGTGGGATAGCCGAGCAGAAGAGTGGCGAGGTCGCTGCCGGTTCCGGCCGTTGCGGTCTGCGGCGTGGCGCGGGTGAAAACGTCGGTGAAACCGAGGCTGGTGGGGCCGGAGGCAGGAGTGCCGAAGTCGTGAATGGTGCGGGTTTCAAAGCCGAATTTCACGCTGTGGCGGCCGAGGAATTTCGCCAGCGTCGCGTTGAAGCTGCGTGAGTAGAACACGTCCTGCGCGGTGCAGCCGCCGCCGAAATTGGCGAAGTCGGTATTGGAGGATGGCGAGCCGCAGCCGTTCACCGCGGAGCCGAGCGTGATGGCGGGGAACGCGGGGTTGGGCGTGATGGCCGCGAGAGACGCGGGAAGGCCGAGCGAGGCGACGTTGAAGCCGGCGCTTTCCTGCGTGCTCTTCGAATAGAAGCGGTTGAAGCCCCAGCGAACCGTCAGCACGGTGGTGGGATTGATGGTCGCCGTCGCGTTGGCCTCGGTGGCGTCGATTTTGCGGTCGCAGCAGAATGTCTGGCTGGGCGTGGCAACGTTCGGGAAGATGTTTTCCGGCGCGTCGACTTCGAAGGTTTTCTGGTGGATGTAAGAGGCGGAGCCGTGCAGCCAGGAGGCGAATTCGTGATCGGCTTTGAAGATGCGCTGATCGCCGCGGTTGGCGTAGCTGCCGGTGTAGCTGTAATTGGGCGCTCCGTAATAGGGCGTGGGCAGATTCGGCAGCGGGTAGTAGGACGCAAGCTGCAGGCCGATGGGGCTGAGTTCGCTCTGCGGAATGATGTTGTTGGCAAACGGCGTGCGTGCGCCGGTAGTGAGATTGGTGCTCAGCGGATCGTAGATCGTCTGAAGCGCGCCCGATTTGGTGAAGCTCTGCGAGAAGTTGCCCACGCGTTCGAGCGCGGTGGGAACCGAGAGAGTTGTCGTTGAGCCGTCGGTTTCGCGATAGGATTCGTCGCTTGCGAAGAAGAAGGTTTTGTTGTGGCCGTTATAGACGTGCGGGACGACGATGGGTCCGCCGAGCGAGAAGGCCCAGTCGCGGAAGGGCTGATCGGGAACGGGCTGGCCGGCGCGGTTGGCGAAGAAGTTGTTCGCGAGCCAGGCGGTTTCGCGAATGTGGCCGACCGCGGTGCCATGCAGATCGTTGGTGCCGCCGCGCAGCAGCGTATTAAAGGAACCGCCGCCGGTGCGGCCGACTTCGGCGTCATAAGTGTTCGCCTGCACCTTCAGCTCTTCGACGGCCTCGGGCGAAGGCAGAATGACGGCTCGATTGTTCGAATCGGCGATCGAGATGCCGTCGACGAGATAGTTGTTGGTGCGCAGCGGTCCGCCGCCGATCGAGACCTGCGAGTTGCCGTTCTGATCCTGCATGCGGGCGAACTTCGGGTTGGCCACGAAGACGACGGCCTGCGCGAGCTTGCCGATGAAAAAGGGATTGCGGCCGAGATTGGGAAGGTCGGTGATCTTCTGGCTGTCGATGAGCTGGCCGGTGGAAGCGTCGGCGGTCTGCAGTTCGGGCGCATCGGCAACGACGTTGACGGACTCGGTGATCTGGCCGATCTCCAGCGTGAGGTCGACAGCGACGACGGCCTGCGTATCGACCTGGACGCCTTTGCGCTCGAGCTTCTTGAAGCCGGTTTGCTCGACGGTGACGGTGTAGGTGGCGGGGTTGAGGGCGTTGAAGACATATTCGCCCTGATCGTTGGTGATGGTGGCGCGGGGAACCTGAGTGGATTCGTCAGTAATGGTGACGTGGGCACCGGCCGTGGCTGCGCCGCCGGGATCGAGCACCCGGCCTCGTAATGTTGCCTGGAACGACTGGCCGAATGCCAGTGCGGAAAAAAGAATTGCGGTAAAGAACAGCCTCATGCGTCTCCCTCGAGTCACTGAATTCGAGATTCGGTGCGTC
>DASPQQ010000337.1:0-32443 GCA_035624885.1 Bryobacteraceae bacterium
AAAGCGGCGTCCACGCGAGCACGGATGAGATATCGATCCTCCTCGTGCGCGAGGTTCTGGGCCGCTCGGCGTTGCCGGAAAAAGTGATCTGCGACATCAAGCTTTCCGACAGCGTGCGGCGTGAAGTGGTTCAGTTCGGCGGCGCACCGATGCTCGAGCGCAGCGGCCATGCGTTCATGCGTACGGCTCTGCTCGGCAATGACGCGGCGCTCGGCCTCGATGCCTGCGGCCACTATTTCTTCCGGGATGCCGGCTCGCGCGACGACGGTCTCTATTCCGCGCTGTTCATGCTCGGGATTCTAAAGGGCGAGCGGACGCTCGGAGAGCTGCGGCGGAGTATTGCGCCCATTTTCAGTACTCCGGAACTGCGCCTGCCGGCGGCTCTTCTCGGGTTTCCCGCTGTGCAGGAACGTCTGCGCGGCGCATTCCGCGGCGCGCAGGAATCGCATATCGACGGGCTTCGGCTGCTGCTCGAAGACGGTGTGGTGCTGGCGCGCGAAAGCAGCACGGAACCCGTGGTCTCGCTGCGCATCGAAGGCTTTTCGAGCGAAGGCTACGCGCGGCTGGTGAGCGATTCGCTCAAATCGCTCAAGGAAGCGGACGCGCTGCTGCGCCGGCAGATCGCAGCCGCGGACTAAGCGACGGCGGCTTCGTCGCGCTGCTGCAGCACCATTCCGGTCCGCATTCTTTCCTGGCCTTCCACCCACACTCCCGTTACAACGGCAAAATCTTCGCGCGCGGAGAAGGCGATCAGATCCGCTTTCTTGCCTTCTTCAATGCTGCCGAGATCGCGCTCGAGCCGCAGATAGCGGGCCGGGTTGAGCGACATCATATTCAGCGCGTCCGAAGGAGTCATGCCGGCGCGCATCATTTTCACCGCGCTGCCGAGCAGCGAGGGGAAATGGAAATCGCTGCAGAGGATGTCGACGAGCCCTTCGGCCATCGCGTCGGGACAGGAGAGATTGCCGCAGTGCGATCCGCCGCGGAAGTAATTCGGCGCGCCCATGCAGACCATCATCCCCAGCTCCTTCGCCTTGCGCGCGGCCTCGATCGAACAGGGCATCTCCGAAAGGGTCGCGCCGGAAGCATGGGCTTCGAGAACGTGTTCCACGGTGGTGTCGTCGTGGCTTCCGAGAGGGATCTTCCCCTCGACCGCGGCCTTCACCTGCATCCTGTTGTTGACATTCAGCGCAGCCTGCCTGCGCGCCTCGAAGCGCTCGCGGGCCTCCTCTTCGGAAATGCCCTGCCGCGCGGCGAGTTTGCGGATCTGTTCTTCGACATCGCGAAACTGCCGCTCACCCGGCAGCGAATCGTTATAAACGATATTGCCGATGGAATCGAGTTGCAGCACTTCGGCAAGGATCTGCTCCACCGGCGCGAAATTGGGGTTCCAGCGAACGTGAATCAGATGACGCGCGAGAGCCGTGCGGCGCAGGGTCTGGTAAGCCCGGGCGAGTTTCAGACCATCACCGCGCCAGCCGGTCGTGCGGCCATCGTGATCGCCCGAAATCCGGGCGGCCCCGAGCACCGTCGTCAGCCCGCACGCGATGGCGCGCAGATCCATCGTGTGGAAAGCCATGCCCAGCGGGATCTCCGCGCTCGGACGCGGCCGGATTTCCTTCTCGAGATAGTCAGTGTGAATGTCGATGATTCCGGGCGCGAGGAACTGGCCGCCGAGATCGTATCCTTCGGCGAAGCGCCGGTTCGGGACTACCTCGGCGATGCGCTCGCCCTCGACCACCACCGAGCCCTCCACGGTCCTGCCGGGCAACACCACCAGCGCGTTTGAAAGTATTGAGCGGTTCATTTTCTTATCGAAGTTCGACCTCTCTGAGGAACAGCCGGCGCCGGAAAAAGTCGGCGATCCGTTCCATGACGTTGATGAGGATCATCACCAGAATCAGGCAGGCGAACATGTCCTTGTAGCGCAGAACGCTGCGCGCCACATGCAGCTCGAAGCCGAGGCCGCCGCCTCCGAACACGCCCAGAGTCACCGCCAGCCGCAGATTCACGTCGAAGGCATAAAAAACGTTGGCGACAATCGAAGGCGCGATCTGCGGGAGAATCGCGTAGCGGATCACCTGGAGCGGAGCGGCGCCGGCAGCGGCGATGGCTTCCCCAGGCAGAGGATCCACCTGCTCGATCGCATCCGCGAACAGCTTTCCGAACATCCCCACCGATCCGATGCACAGCGAAATCATCGCGGCGAAAGGTCCGATCCCGACGGCAACCAGCAGCACCAGCAGCACGACGATATTCGGCGTGCAGCGCTCGGTGGCCAACAGGGTTCTCACGATGAGGCGCACCGGCCGGGAAGGCGCCGTGTTGACGGAAGCGAGAAACGCCAGCACGATGGCGATCGAAGCGCCCACCAGCGTGCCGAGAAACGCCATCGCGACCGTCTGCAGGACCGACAGCCACAATCCCTTTTTCACCCACAGCAGCCGCAGATTGGGCGGAAACATCTCGTCGAGAAGCCCCACCACGTAGTGGAAGTCGCGAAAGATCGCAACCGGATCGATTTTCAGATAGAGGAGTCCGGCCCCCAGCGCGGCGAGAGAGGCCGCGAGCAGCAGGATCCGTCTGCGGAAGCGCACCGAGGGCAGGATGGAAGATGGAACCGCGACGGCAGCCGCCATACGGTTAACCCAACCTCCCGGCGCCGATGATCCTGGAGCGAAGCCGGTCGGAGAGCCGCTCGGAGAGAAAGACGAGGAGCAGCGAGAGCAGGGCCGCAACGGTCGCGCGGCTGTATTCGAGCTGGTTGATGGCCGCGTTCAGCTCATAACCGATGCCGCCCGCGCCCACCGCTCCGAGCAGCACGGAGGCGCGGATATTCACCTCGAAACGGAAAATGGAGTTGGCCACGAGCGACGGCAAAACCTCCGGCAGCACCGCATGGCGAATCACCTGCCAGTGCGTCGCGCCCACCGCCGCGGTCGCATCGAGAATGCGCGGATCGATCTCCTCGATCGCGTCCGCCAACAGCTTGCCGAGCATCCCGATACTGCCGATCGCGAGCGCCATCACACCCGCGAGCGGACCGAGGCCGAATGCCGCTACCAGCACGAGAAGCGTGACGATCTCGGGCAAACCGCGCTCGGCTGCAATGATCGAGCGCGAGACGAGCCGCAGCCAGTCCGGCGCGATGTTGCGTGCGCCGGCCAGTCCGAAGACGATGGAGAACGCCGCGCCGATCGGAGTCGCGATCAGACAGATCACGATCGTGACCAGCGCCGGGCGAATCATCTCCGGAAATGCCGCCCAGTCCGGCGGGAAAAAGAACGTCAGAAGCGAGAGCCCTTTGACGATGCCCTTCACGAAGTCCGAAAAACTCACTTCGCAAAGCAGCGCCGCGCCGATTACGATGGCAACGAACACAGCGGCCGGGATCACGCGCCGCCGGTAGCGGCCGAGCGAGAAGTCCCCGAGGTTCATCAGCGTTCCACCGCGGCCGGGGCAGCCATGGTGAGCGCCGGGCGATTCAGCTCGCTGCCGTAAATCTCCGCCAGTTCCGCCGCATCGAGCCGGGGACTGCCATCGTAAATGATCTTTCCCTTGCGCAGCGCGATCACGCGCGTGCAGTAGCGCATCACCATCTCCGGCTGGTGGAACGCGCCGAGGATGGGGTTTTCGCGCGCCAGCGGCTGCAGAAGCTGCATGATGCTTTCGGCATTCTTCGGATCGAGGCTCGCGATCGGCTCATCGGCCAGATAGCAGAGAGGACGCTGGAAGATGGCGCGCGCGATGGCCACGCGCTGCATTTCGCCGCCGCTCAGAGATCCCGTGACGCGGGACGCGAAGTCGGCCATCCCCACGCGATCGAGCGCCTCCATGGCTTCGGTCGCTTCGCGGTCGGTGAAGCCGTAGAGCCAGCTCCTCAGCGGATGGATGCGGCCCAGCCGGCCGATCATCACGTTATCGAGGACGGGCAGGCGGCGCACCAGATTGCAGCCCTGAAAGATCACTCCGATGTTGCGCCTGGCCCGGCGCAGCTCCTTGCCGCTCGCCGTCGTGGTCGTGTAGGTCTTGCCGGTTTCCCCGGTGAACACCACGCTGCCGCTGCCGACGGATGTCAGCCCGACGATGGCCCGCATCGTCATCGATTTGCCCGCGCCGCTGGCCCCGAGCAGCGCCACGAATTCGCCCTTCTCTACCCGGAAATTGAGATCGCTGAGGATGGCCCGGCCATCGGGAAGACGTTTGCAGAGGCCGTTTACCTGGAGCATGTCTCCCCTCGCCGTCAGTGTTCGAGCAGGCTGAGGTTTTTTACGCCTCGCGCCATCTCGCGGAGCCCGTCGAACATCGCGTCGTTGGCCGCGACATAGACCTGATCGGACGAAGCGGGCAGCGCCGAAGACGACTGATTCGCCCACACCTCGGGATCCTTCTTCGGCATGTCGATAAAAGCCTGGCGGATCTGCTCCTTGAAATCCCGCGGAAGGTCCCGGCGTACGGCGATCGGCTGATTCGGGATGCTTGGCGAAACCCAGATGATCCGCACGTCGCCTCGCGACAGCTTGCCCGTCTGCTCGTAGCCCGTGACCAGCCGCTGCATGGTCGCGGCCACATCCACCTTTCCCGCTTTCAAAGTGAGCAGCGAGGCCGGATGGCTGAGGGAGAATACGACCCGCTTGAAATCTCTCTGCGGCTCGATTCCCTTCGACTGCAGGAAGGCATTTTCCACGAGAAAACCGGAGGTCGAAGCGGGATCGACGAAGGAAATCGTCAGATCCTTCGCATGTTTGACCAGATCGTCCACGGAATGAATCGGGCTGTTGCCGGGAACGGCCAGCACGCCCGAGTATTCGCCGGGCTCGCCGCTTTTTGAACCGCGCATCACGATGGCTTCAATCGGCACCTTCTGGGTGGCCAGAACGTAGCTGAAGGGCGAGATGGATGCCGCGTCGATTTTGTTGGAACGGAATGCCTCGATCACCGCGCCGTAAGCCGTGGTGAGCACCATCTGCACCTCCATATGCAGTTCGCGCTCGAGATAACGCCGTGTGAGTTCCTGGCGGTGATTGGCCGCCTCGGGCTCCTCGGCCGTCGAGGTGAAAGCGTAGCGGAGGACGGTGGGCCGCCCGCCCGCCGTCTTCGCGGCCGCGCCGGCCGGTCCGCATGAGTTGAGCAGCGCCATGGCGGCCAGAGCGCCGATTACGCCGGGGAGTTTCATGACACCACCGTTTCGAGAGTCTGGCGGATGCTCCCGTTCTCGAGTTGCAGGCAACGGTCCGCCAGCCGGTTGAGCGTATGCGCGTCGTGCGTGATCAGAAGAATCGACGTTCCCGAATTTTTCAGTTCGAGAAGCATGTCGATCACCGCGTCTTTGGTTCTGAGATCGAGCGACGCCGTGGGCTCGTCCACCAGCAGGAAGCGGGGTTTCGAGAGAATGGCGCGGCTGATGTTGATGCGCTGCTGCTCGCCGCCGCTGAAGGTCGAAGGATAGGCGTCCCAGAGCTCTTCGGGAAGGCCGAGCCGTTCGAAGCATTGGCGGGCCGCGCGAAACGCTTCCTCGCGCCCGCGCCGGCGCGCCAGCAATCCCTCGGCGACAACCTCGAGTGCCGGCACCCGCGGAATCGCGTGCAGGAACTGCGAGCAGTAAGTCATCTCCGAACGCCGCAGTTCGAGGACTTTATGCTCCGAGGCGGCGGCCAGATCAAGGAACTCGCCCTCCCCGTTGCGCATCCGGATGCTGCCCGCTGTCGGCAGGTACGTCCGGTAGATGCACTTCATCAGCGTCGATTTGCCCGAGCCCGAATGGCCGGTGAGCCCGACGATTTCTCCCTCTTCCATGTGGAAGGAAACGCCATCCAGCGCGTGAATTTTCTTGCCGCCCAGAATGTAGAGCGTGAACTCCTTGGCAAGGCCGTCTACTTCAAGAATCCTGGTCATTGAATCCTTCTCCTCAATCAGAGCAGCGAGCTGACCAGCAGCTGCGTGTACGCGTGCTGCGGATCCTGCAGAATCTGATCCGTCAGGCCGTGCTCCACGATGCGGCCATGCTTCAACACAATGGTCCGGTCGGTCAGCATGCGGATGACGCCCAGATCGTGCGACACCACGATCATCGAGATGCCCATCTCCTGCTGCAGACGCCGGATGAGATCGAGCACTCTGGCCTGTACGGAGACATCGAGGCCGCTCGTCACCTCGTCGAGGAACACCAGCGGCGGATTGTTCGCAATCGCCTTCGAAATCTGCACGCGCTGCTGCATGCCGCCGCTGAAGGAAGCCGGCGTTTCATCCATGCGCTGCACGGGAACTTCGGTCTGCGTCAGCAGATAGCTGGCGCGGCCGCGGATATTGCCCACGTGGAACGTGCCCGCCATCAGCAGCTTCTCGGCGATGTTGCCGCCCGAGCTGAAACTGAAGTTCAGGCCGTCGCGCGGATTCTGATAGACCATCCCCATCAGATGGTTCTTCACGTAGCGCTTGCGCTGATTGGAAAGCGTGAGGATGTCGGTGCGGCCTTCATCCACGCCGCGGAACAGCACCGTCCCCGACGTGGCCGCCTGGTCGAAGTAGAGAAGCTGCACGAGCGTGCTCTTCCCCGACCCGCTCTCGCCCACGATCCCGAGCACCTCGCCGGGATAGAGATCGAAATCGATGTTCGCGATCGCCACGATGGCGCCGCTCTCCGGGCATATGTTGCTGGCGAATTCGGGGCCCGTGCGGTCCACCGAACTGTTCACCGGCTCGCCGTAGATTTTCGTCAGGCCGCGGACGCGCAGCAGCCAGTCGTTTTCAGAGTTGTAAGCCATGGTTTGGTTATTCCGGGTTGGTAAACAGACGCTGCGGCGGACGAGGCCCGGTCTTCACTTTGTCGAGGAAGTTGCTGTCGTTGATGACGTGCTTGCGCCGGTCGGCGTCGTCGAAGATTTCGTCCATGAAGGCCTTGTCCTGCCCTGACGCGCTGCAGAGAATTCCCCTGAATTCCTCCACCTTGAAGCGCACGTCCTCGAATTCGAGCGGCTCCACTCTGGTGTGCGGCGGAATCGCATGGATCCGCTTTTCGCGTCCGGCGCCGAAAAGGTAGAGGCAGTTCGCCATGCTCAGGTTGGGCGTGTCCCATCGCGGAATGGGAGACGGTGTCGCGATATATCGGCTGTTGACTTTGATCGGATAGCCGGCGCCGCGCATCAGCGCTCCGAACCGGACATACGATTCATAAAGCGAAACCCACATGCGCGCGTAGTCCGCCTCGGCATGCATCTGGCGCGTGCGGAACTCGTACCGCTCCACGCCGCGCAGCACTTCCGGCTGCGGCACCTGCAGGACGAGGATCTGTTGATCGGTGAGAACCTCTTCGGGAACCCGGTGCCGGCTCTGGATGATGGTTGCCTGCGCGGTGTCGTACGTCACGGCGCACTCCGTCATCATCTGGACGAACTGCCGCAGGTTGCACGCGTTCACGCTGGCGTCGCTGCCCTGATCGATGATCTTGAAGACATCGTTTCTGCCCATCAGCGAGAGCGTCAGATGCAGCCCGCCCGTTCCCCATCCCCGCGAAATCGGCATCTCGGGAGACGAATAGGGCACCTGATATCCCGGAATGCAGATCGCCTTCAGCATCTTGCGGCGAATCTCTTTTTTCGTCGTCTCGTCGATGAATCCGTAGCTGTAGCTCGACTGGAACTTCGCGTTCTCCACCATCAGCAGTTCTCCCAGCTCACGCGCGTCGTGCGCGGCAGCGCAGCCAGCGCCGGTGCGCCGCTTTCGTTTGCAAAAGTGAGGATGGTATCGATTCCCAGCGGAAATTCCGCATTGCGCGCCTGCAGGGCGAGCAGCAGATCCGCGTTCAGGCCGCGCACATAAAGCACGCCGCGGCCGTCGATTCCCGGTCCTTCCAGAGTCAGCCGCAGTCCGCCGGGAAGTGGCGACCGGCTGGCCGCATCCAGCTGCAGGACCACCGTCGCCGCCGTATCGGGATAAAGCAGCGTTCCGCAGTCCGCCGATTCGAGAAAATCCGGCGACTCCGAGCCCCGCGCGAAAATGAAGTGCGCTTTCGCGGTTTCCACGCGGCGGGCGTTTGTGTTGGAGGCAAGATACGCCGCCTCGCCGTGCATCATGCCGATCACTTCGAACGTGCTGTCCGCATCCATGAGCGCGAAGCCCGCGAGCGCGCTCGCGGCGTTCAGCCCCGGAGGGGGATCGAGCGGCACGGGTTCGAGCACATTGATCTTTCCCGGCCGGGCCATGCTGTCCAGCAGCGCGCGAAAATGCTTCTGCGCGTCGAATACTTCGTCGTAATACAGCTCGCGGACCACGGCTATTCCTCCTCCATGAGCTTGAAATCCACCTGCGTCCGCAGCGTGAGGTTGAATTCACGCTGTTCGCGTTCGGCGATGAGGCTCCTCTGCTCATCGAGAAACCCGGCGACCTCCGGCGAGAGCGGCTTGCGCAGCAGCGCGTCGATCACGGCGATCGAGTAGCACCGCACCGGCTCCTCGCCGAGGCAGACGCCGTGGCCTTCCGTGCCGTCCACCACGACTTCGCATTCCGTGGTCAGCGCCTCGCCCAGATAAAATTCCTGCTTCTCGAGAGAATCCTCGGTCCGGATCATCGTCAGACAGACCGAAGGCTGCCTGGAGACCGTGATGGTGTGCTCTTTTTCGAGCCGGCTCACCAGGCCCGCGAGCGGCTCGAGATCGCACTCGCACAGCACGTAATCGTTGTCGTATCGCATTCGCGTCTCTACTGGTATAGCTGCCGCAGGTGAATCATACGTGAACGTATTGTGAATAATGGTTTAATCGCGCTTCAACCGGATTTTTATCCTGCATTCACACCCGCGCAACGCAGCGGGACTAGCCTGATCGAGTGCCCGAGCTCACAATCATGACCTGTAATGTTCGCCAGCCGGATCAGGACGACGGCCTGAACTGCTGGGAAAACCGGCGGGACCTGCTGGCCGAAACCATCCTGGCCGCCAACCCGGATCTCATCGGTACCCAGGAGCTGTTCCTGCTGCAGGCGGAATACCTGATCGCGCGCGCGCCCATGTACGCGTGGTTCGGCAGGGGCCGTTTCGGCGACACGGCCGACAAACACGTGGGGATCTTTTACCGGCGGGATTCGCTCCGCCTGCTGGAGCAGGGGGATTTCTGGCTTTCGGAAACGCCGGACGTCCCCGGAACTTCTTCCTGGGACATCATTCGCCCCCGGCAGGTGACGTGGGGATACTTCGAGACGGCGTCCGGCGAGCGTTTCCATCACTTCAACACGCACTTTCCCTACCGCCAGGTGGAACAGGAAGCAAGACGCCGGACAGCCGCCCTGATCCTCGACCGCATCGGCTCAAAGACTCCCGTGATTCTGACCGCCGACTTCAACTCCGCGGCAGGCGGTGAAATCCACCAGAGCCTGTGCGGCCATTTCGCCGACGCCTGGCTCACCGCGGAACGCCGCCAGGGTCCGGAAGGCACGCTGAACGGATTCGGCCGTTACACCGGCTCCCGCCGCATCGACTGGATTCTCTGCCGCGCGCCGTGGAGGATACTCGAAGCCGCCACGATCTGCACCACTCGCGACGGCCTGTTTCCTTCCGATCACTTCCCCGTGACGGCCCGTTTCGCTCTCTAGCGCGTCAGGCGCGCACACACTCCTCAACCATCCGGCCTGAAGAGACCAGCACTTCTCCGAGCGGCTCATCCGCCTGAAAGCGGAGCTGCCCCTCGACCCACACCTGGCTCACGGCTCCGTATCCCCGGCGCGGTTCCACCACAGCCAGGTCCGCGCGCTTGCCGCTTTCGATGCTGCCGGTCTCCGCGCCCAGCCCGAGATAACGCGCGGGATTGAGCGAAATGAGATTGATGGCCTGCGAGGGATGAACGCCCCGCTCGATCATGCGCAGCGCGCCCGCCAGCAGCGAAGGGAAATGATAGTCGCTGCACAGAATGTCCACAAGCCCTTCGTCGAGCGCTTCCGCGCAGGAGAGATTGCCGCAGTGCGAGCCGCCCCGGTAATAGTTGGGGGCGCCCATGCACACCATCATGCCGAGTTCCTTGGCCTTGCGCGCCGCTTCAATCGTGCACGGCATCTCGCTCAGCGTGGCCCCGGCGTCATATGCCTCCACCACGTGCTCCACAGTCGTATCGTCGTGGCTTCCGAGCGGAATCCTGCCGCCGAGCGCGGCTTTCACCTTCGCGCGGTTATTCACCGAGCGTGCTTTGGCGATGCGCGCCTCCATCAGCTTTCGCGACTCGTCGATCGAGATGTTCCGGTTGATCGCCTGGCGCCGGATGATGCCTTCGACGTCGCGGAACTGGCGCTCACCCGGAATGTTTTCGTTGTAGACGAGATTGCCGATGCTCTTCAGTTTCTGCAGCTCCGCGAGAGCGTCGTCCACCGGCTCGAGACTCGTGTCCCAGCGGACGTGGATCAGATGCTTCGCCTTGGTGCGGTTGATAAAGGATTCGTAGCGGCGCGCCAGTTCCAGCCCGTCTCCGGTCCAGGTACCGAGAATTCCCGCCCGCTCTTCGGAAATGCGCGCCGAGGAGAGCAGCGTCGTGATCCCGCACGAAACGGCGCGCAGGTCCATGTAATGCAGGGCGAGTTCAAAGGGAAAGCGCGCCTCCGGCCGCGGCGCAATTTCCTTCTCCACGTAATCGGTGTGGATGTCGATGACGCCGGGAATCAGGTATCTGCCGCTCAGGTCCAGTCCGTCGCGGTACCTCTTTCCCGGAGCGATTTCGGCGATGCGCCCGTTTTCAATGATCAGCGATCCTTCCGTCGCGGCCGCCGGCAACACCAGCAGCGCGCCGGAAAGAATCTGCCTCTTTCCCGGATCAGTCATCGTCGTCTTCATCGCCCGCCGGTTCCCCGCCTGGAGTCACTTCCTGGAGTTTTCGCGTTTCCTCCGGCTGACCGGCGGCCTTGACGACTTTGCGGATGTTGTCGAGCTGCGACTGGAACGTCACATAATGCGGCAGCTTCAGGTGATTGGTGAATCCGTACCCTTCGATGCACTCGGTGTGGTAGAGCACGAACTCCTGGCTGCTCGCGGGACTGGCGGGATCGGGCGTGCGCAGCGCGCTCTCCACCATTCCCATGCAGATCGCCTTGGTTTCGTTCTGCCCGAAGCACAGTCCGTATCCGACCGAGAGCAGCGGCGGGCCCTTCTTCCTGCGCTTTCTCGCGCCGCCCACCATTTCGCACTCCGTTACCCGGATCCTGCCGAGATACCGCCTGCGCCCGCTCGCGTCCACCACGCGCAGGGGCACCTGGCCGACGCGCAGCTCGCCGATCGTCCCATGCGCCACGGCGAATCCGCGCATGGTGCTGTAGCCCATGCACATGAGCCCGCCCGTTTCGGCGCGCGCCAGCATCTGCAGCACGGCGGAGCGCGGCGCCGGGAATTTGATCGCTTCCCGCGTCACGTCCACCACGCGCGTGTCTTCGCCTTCGGGCGTTTCCTTCCGCATGATGCCTTCGGCCTGAAACAGGTCGATCACTTTGCTGAAGGTGGTGATGCCCCGCAGCTTCGCCGGGTTGAGCCTGGCCTGCACCTGGTCGAGAAACTTTTCGATCGACCCCATGCTCTGTTCGAGCAGGCGCGGCTCGAGCAGCCGCATCGAATAGTCGCGCGTCGGCCCGAGAATCTGGCCGCCCGGAATCTCGCGGAACGTGGAAGAGATGCGCCGTTCGACCACCATCTCGCGCGTATTCATGATTTCCGAGTAGTAGCGCCGCTTGAGCGTGGCCCGGTAGGCCCGCAGATGGAATGCGGCCTCGAAGGAATCTCCCTCCACCTGCATCAGCGCGAGCGCCGCGTGCTCGGGAGCGTAAAGCGATCCCTCGCCCATCGCGCGGTCGATGGCGAGCCGGAACTGCGTCTTCGCCTGTTCGAGTTTTACCGGTTCCGTCCGGCCTTTGAGCCGGTAGTATTCCACCAGTTCATTGGCATTTTCAATCGCGTCCTGCCCGCCCTTGACTGCCACGTATCCCATGGGAAAGTCTCCTCACGCCCCTCGGGGCGAGTTTCAGTGTTGCATTTCGGTGTAAACGTATTATTTCAGTACGCCTACGTATCGGTAAATTCATGAAGCGTTCAGCAAAACCGGTCTATACTGGCGAATCCCGGAACGAATCGAATGGCCAGTCCGCTTGACCGCTTCACCAGCCGCGCCGGATTCTACGCGCGCCACCGCCCCGGCTATCCCGATGAAGTCATTCAGGTTCTCGCGCGCGAGGCGGGCTGGACGCGGCGCGCCGTGGTGGCCGATATCGGCGCCGGCACGGGAATCTCTTCCGAGCTCTTCCTCCGCCATGGAAACGAAGTGATCGGCATCGAGCCGAATGCCGACATGCGGGCCGCCGCTGCGGCGCTTGCGTCGAAGTACCCGCGGTTCCGCCTCATCGACGCGACAGCGGAAGAAACGACCCTGCCGGACGCCTCGGTTGATTTCGTGGTCGCGGCCACAGCGTTCCACTGGTTCGACCATGATCGCTGCCGGGACGAATTCCGTCGCATTCTGAAACCCGGCGGCCATGTCGCGCTTCTCTGGAACGAGCGGGGGACCAGCTCGCCTTTTCTTCAGGCGTATGAACAGCTTCTGGCGCGCTTCGGAAAGGATTACAAGGTGAGCTGGAGCAGACAGCGCGCTGTGGTTGGGGAAGCCTGTGCCCGGTTCTTCGCGCCAGCGCCATGCGGTTTCCATGGGCTGCCCAATGCACATTCTCACGATTTCGAGGGCCTGCGCGAACGTCTGCTGTCGTCTTCTTACTCGCCTCTGCCGGGCGAGGCGGGATTCGAGCCGATGATCGCGGCTTTGAGGGAAATCTTCGATCGCTTTCACACGGACGGCAAAGTCGTCATCGAGTATGAAACGTCGATCTACTGGGGTCAGATGCATTACGATCTCGTTCCGCGCCGTTAAGGCTTCCTCTTCTCCGGCGGCACGTCCCGGCGATACCCGTCGAACAGCGGACCACCCGCGAGATCCAGAACTTCTTCCGTAAAGGCAATTGCGGCGGTGGGATCCGCCTGCCGAAAGAGAGGCTCGAAGGAAGCGAGGAATTTCTCGCACGTCGGCGCATCTGCCCTGTGCATCGCCCGTGGGATCCATTTGCCTTTCGCCGACCAGAAACCGTGAGACCTCAGGAAAAAGTCCGCCACGAGTTCGTATAGCTGCGCGCCCGCCGCATGAGCTTCCACCGGAGAACGAGGATCGCGAAGATCATCGATCAGGTACGTCAATCCATAGCGCCGCGCAGCCATTTCCTCCGCATCGAGAGGCGGCGGGCCCCCGGCAAGCACGGTCTCGGCCAGCCGCTTGGCCGCTTCCGATACCGCATTCGGCCCCGGCAGTTCGATTCCTTCCCTGACCATCGACGGCAAAGCGGCTGCCGCCTTTTTTGTGGCAGCCTCGAAGTAGTGGCGGAGCGTCGCCGGATCATGAACAAACGCTTCCACCATCACGCCCTCAACAATCAGCGACTCCCGATAGGCGTGAGGAAGGGCGGGATACAGGACCACCAGGTCGAGGTCGGAGAAGGCGGTGGCTTCCCCGCGCACAAACGATCCGGCCGCGAAGACCACGGACGCGCCGGAATACCGGTCCCGGTACAGGGCCTTCGCTGTTTCGATGAAGCGGTTCATCGCGTACCGCCCTATTTTTCGAGAAGCTGCACGTTTTTCACGCCGCGCGCCATCGCGCGCAGTCCATTGAAGGCGGAGTCGTCGATCCGCACGAAGACGGAGCTGGATGCCAGGTTCGACGTTGCCGTGAACATGCTTCGAAACGCCTCCGGAGCGCGATCGTGCATCTCGATCAGCGCATCCTGCAACTGGCGCTTCAGCGTAGCCGGAAGATCGCGCCCCACGGCGATGGGCGCGTTCGGAATCGGGGGGGATTTCCAGAGCACCCGCACCGCGCCCTCCGCGACTTTGCCGCTCCGGTGGAGCGTGACAAGCGTGTTTTCGGAGATCGCAGCCACATCGGCTTTGCCTGCGACCAGCGTCATGGCCGAAAAGACATGGTTGTTCGAAAAAACCACTTTGCGGAAATCGCGCTCCGGATCGACGCCGCGCGAATCGAGGTAAACCCGCTCCACCAGAAATCCGGAAGCCGAAGCGGGATCGACAAACGAGATGGTCAGCTCTCCGGCATGCCGGATCACTTCGTCGATGGAATGGAACGGGCTCGCGGCCGGCACGCAGAGCGTTCCCGCATACTCTCCCGCGCGGCCGTCGTTCCCCGTGCCCCGCGTCGCAATGGCTTCGGCTCCGGCCTTTTCCGATGCGATCAGATAGGCGAACGGTCCCATGCTCGCGGCGTCCACCTTTTTCGCGCGCATGGCTTCGATGGTCGCGCCATAGTTCGACACGGTTGTGATCTCGACCGGAATTCCCAGCCGCCCGGCCAGGTAGTCACGAACCAGACCGGTGCGGCGCGCCTGCGTCTCCGGATTTTCGGTTCCCACCGCGATGTTGTAGCGCAATACCGGCGGCCATCCCGCGCGGGTGCCTGCAATCGAAGCCTTCGTCTCCCGGGCGCATCCGGCGGTGAACAAAAGGAGGGCAAAGGCCGCGCACCGGCACGCGATTGCGGGCGAAGGAAGGGTCATGGGCGTCTTCGAGAGTAACGGCTCCGCGTTGCGGCCTCGTGAAGAATACGTTTACATAGCATTTCACCGCCCGGGATTTCGGCAAAAATATTTCCGGAAGGCTGAAAAACGCAATGACGTGGTAATGTCCGGCTGATAAACTTCGTCTTGTCAGCGTCAGACGGCTCCGCGACGAGCTCCAGGTTACATGCCTCAGTCCATGTCAAAACCAGAACCTTCCGCCGGCACCGGGCCGGCCGGCAGAATCCGCCGCGCGCATCTTTCCATGCAGCGCTGCTGCGATGCCGTTTTCGCTCCGCGCAAGATCACGACCGATCAGTATTCCCTGCTCCGCACGGTCGAGCGCCGTCAGGGCATCCGGCAGAACGAACTGGCCGTCGAGTTGTTCACGGACCCGAACACCGTGACCGCGATGCTCGTCCGGCTCGAGAAACGCGGGCTTGTTCGCCGCGAGACCTGTCCGGAAGACGGGCGGGCGCGCCGCGTCTCGCTGACTCCGGCCGGACGCCGTCTCTATGCCAGGCTCTCTGAAGACTGGGAGCCCATGCGGAGAAAACTGCGCGAAATTTTCGCCGGCGAAGGCGGCCAGGAGGCGTTCCGCATTCTCGAGGAAGTGCGCGCGCTCATGACAAACACACGGGAAGAGATTCTCGAAAGCCGCAAACGGCCTGCGATGACGCGCAGGGCCGCCGCCCGCACCGAAGCCGGCGCTCCGGTCCAGGCCTCGCTGTAGCGTCAATCAGACGACGCGGTTGCCGGCTCGCCAGACCGAGATCGCGCGCGGAATATCCCGCGTCACGCGTACGCGCACCAGATCGGCGCGCAGACCGCATTCGATGGCGCCGCGGTCCGCCAGATTCACCATGGCCGCTGGAGCCGAAGTCACCAGCGCGACGGCTTCCGGCAGGGGCATCCCCTGCTTCTCCGCGAGGAGAAACGCCGCGTGCAGCATGCTGACCGGCACGTAATCCGAACTCAGACCGTCCAGCCAGCCGCGCGCGGCAACATCGGCCACCGCCACGTTGCCGCTGTGCGAGCCGCCGAGCACCAGATTCGGGCCGCCCATGAGCACTCTGAGCCCGCACTCGCGCGCTGCTTCCGCCGCCTCGAGCGTCACCGGAAACTCGGAAACCGAAATGCCCAGCGCCGCCCGATCTCTGACTTCGTCCGCGGTTCGATCGTCGTGGCTGGCGAGGGGCAGTTGCAGCTCTCTCGCCACCGCCGAGATGGCTTCGCGGTTCGGCTGCGCGCAGCGGTCACGCGTTTCCCATCTCCTCCGCAGAGTCTCATCCATCTGCTGCGGAGTTTTTCCCGCGAAACGGCCGAAGCGGGCGCGCCAGCGTTCGACGTCGTGGAATTGCCCCTGGCCCGGCGTATGGTCCATGAGCGAAATCAGGCGCAGCAACGGGCGCCCGGCAAATTCGAGGAACACCTGCGCGGTGTCGGGATGCGACACTTCGAGGCGCAGATGCAGGAAGTGCTCGGCCCGCAGATGCCGGTGCTGCTGCTCGTGCAGTTCGGCCACCGCGCAGCGCAGGCGGTCGCGCTGGTCATCTTCTTCTTCGCCGCCCGCTCCGAGCGGCAGCGCATCGAAGACCGTCGTGATTCCCGCCGTCGCCATCTGACCGTCATGAGCGGCAAGAGCTGCCGCAACGGGCCAGGTCACGCCGGGCCGCGGCGCGTGGTGTGTCAGAAGCGCGTCGGTGTGCAGATCGATCAGACCGGGCAGCAGAAAGTCGTTCCCGAGATCCACTGCTCCTGGTGCGGAGCTCGCGCCGGAACTGATTCCGGAGATTCTGCCGTCTGCAAGCTCGATGGTTCCATGCACCACCTCAGTGCGCGTGACGAGGCGCGCGTTCGTGAGGATCACACTCGAAGTCTAAGGGCGCCGGATTGCAGACGAATGAACGCACGGCGACAAATACGTATACGGATTGAAATCCCGTTGAAATCGCAGCCCACTAACCTGAGAGCTTATGCACTTCGCTGCGCCCCTCGAGGTCGCAAGGCACATGCAGGGATTTGTCGCGCCCTGGTGCATCGCCGGCGGCTGGGCTCTTGATTTGTTCCTGAACGCCGTTACCCGTGCCCACGCGGATATCGAAATCCTCGTCTTCCGCGAGGATCAGCTCGCGCTCCAGCGCCATCTGTGCGGTTTCGCCCTCGCCCGGATCGTCGAAGGCAGGGAACTGCCCTGGCCGTCCGGCGAAAACGTTGAGGAATCCGTGCACCAGTTGCGGGCCCGGTCGGTGGATTCCGGCTTCGATATTTTCCTCGGCGAAAGCGATGGTGCGCGCTGGATCTACCGGCGCGACCGCCGCCTCTCGTGCCCGAAGAACGATGCCATCCAGACGGCTCCCTGCGGCCTCCCGATACTCGCGCCGGAAATCGCCCTGTTGTTCAAGGCAAAACATCTCCTCCCGAAAGACCAGGCCGATTTCGAGCGTGTCGTTCCTTTACTGTCGGGACGTTCTCTGGACTGGCTGCGTCATGGGCTCGCGCAGGCACATCCGGAAAGTCCCGGGACTCAGGCGATAAACGCAGGTCGGTCTTTGCCGGCCGCTTCCGCAACGGAGCTCCACTTCGGCTGAACAGGATTTTTCGGGGCAGCCGGCCTCAACGGAGAGAATACTCCGACCGGTCGTTGCAAACGTAAGGTGTTAACCGGCGGTCCCGCTGCTGATGTGGTCATCCGGCAATATCGGGCACTGCGCGACCGCAACGATGGCATCCCCGGTTCTGAAGGGAATTTGTAATCAGTAACCTGGAGAGCCTCGCAGCCACGGGGTGCTTCGAATCCCACCCCCACCGCCATTCTCTTTCCTATTGGACAGTCGGATGCTGCGCCCGGCTGGCCAGCCGCCTGTGTTCGCCCGGCCTGATCCCGTGTGAAAGAAGCTTGCGGTAAAGAGTCGCGCGGGACATATCCATTCTCTGTGCGGCCAAAGCCACGTTCCCTCCCGCACGGTCCAGTTCATCGAGGATCACCAGCCTTTCGGCTTCTCTGAGACTCGTTCCCGCCATCTCCCGATTTGAGATGGCGTTCCGCCACTCGCGCGGAAGATGCTTCACCTCCAGCGCGGCTCCGTCGCAATTCGCGATCATTCTGACGAGACAGTTCTCCAGTTCGCGAACGTTGCCAGGCCAGTCCCTGCTTGAAAGCACCTGAACGACTTCGCTCGCGGCTGTGCTCACCCGGCCTTCTCCGTGCTTCGCGAGCATGTGCTGAATCAGCAGGGGAATGTCGCCGCGCCGCGCGCGCAAAGGCGGAACCGCGATCCCGTAGACGTTCAGCCGGAAATACAAATCCGCGCGGAACCTGTCCCCGGCGATCCCCTTTTCGAAATCCATGTTGCTCGCGGCGATCACCCGCCCTTCAAACGGAAGAATTCTGTCTGCTCCGACCGGCCGGAACTCCTGCTCCTGCAGAACCCTCAGAAGCTTGACCTGGCTCGAGACAGGAAGTTCCCCCACTTCGTCGAGAAACAGCGTGCCCCCGGCACTGCTCCGCAGCAGGCCTGTCCTGTCTCCCACCGTCCCCGTGTACGCGCCTTTCACATGTCCGAAGAGTTCGCTTTCGATGGTGCCCGGAGAAAGAGCGCCGCAATCGACCGCCACAAACGGTCCGGTGCTTCGCCGGCTGAGCTGATGAATGGCGCGCGCGATTAATTCCTTTCCGGTGCCCGTTTCGCCCGTGATCAGAACCGGATGATGACGCGCGGCAGCCCGCCGGACGGTTTCCATTACCTCCTTCATGACGGCCGAGTCACCGACAAGACCGGTTCGATCTTCCGCGAACGGCGATTCGGGCCCTTTCTGTCTCAGCCGGCTTCGCTGTTCCCGCTTCTCGAGGAGCCTCGCGATCAGACTCTGCAGGCGGCGCGGCGGAAACGGCTTCTCGATATAGTCGAGAGCCCCCATCCGGATCGCTTCAACGGCGGCCGCGATGCTCGCATGCCCGGTCATCAGGACGATATCGGTGTCGCGGCGGGCGCTCGAAATCGCCCGGAGAAGCTCCAGCCCGCTCGTGCCCGGCATGCGCACGTCGCTCAGCACGATTTCGATATCGTGACGGCGAATCGTACTCAACGCCTCGCCAGCCGAGTGCGCGACGAGGCTGTCGTAGCCCGCGTCAGCCAGCGCCAGCCGGCAGAACTCGGTCATGGCCGGATCGTCATCAACAACCAGAATCGACATGGCGGTCAGCCCCGCGCTCCGCGCTCTTCAAAACATAAAGCTTCGATAAGTTTAGCCCAAGCCTGTTAAATGTCGCATAAGGATTTTACGCTCTTGAATGCCTGAATCTTGACTTCTCAGTAAGGACCAGGATGACTTATACATTCATGGGGACTGGTGAAACACAGCAGATCAGCGACGCCGCGCTCAGGAGTGTACTGGATGGCATCAGAGACGGAGTGCTGGTTTTCGATGCCGGCAGCGGCGAGATCCTGTATGCGAATCCATGGATCTGCGCCGCGCTTGGTCATGCTGCCGGAAAACTGAGTGGCCGCACGATCGATGAACTGGATCCGAACGGAGAGTTCGCGGCCTCCCTGGCGAGCGGCGCCGAGTGGATCGAGCATTTTCCCTTAGTCGGCCGGGATGGAGGAATGCTGGCCTGCGACATCTCTCTTTCGCGGGTGACGCTTGCAGGGAGGCTCTGCCTTGCCGCCGTCTTCCGGGATGTACGGCAGCGCGAGTCCGCCAGAGCCTCGGAGGAAAACGAGAGGCTGCAGGTGCTGAACCGCGTCACCAATGAGGGTGTCTGGGACCGGGACCTCATCACGGGCAGGTCGTACATCTCGACGCGCTGGAAAGAGATCCTCGGTTATGCGGACGACGAGTTGCCGGACAGCGCGGAGTCGTTCCTTTTTCTCATCCACCCGGACGATCACGCTGCCGTCGCCAATCTGGCCTCAAGACAGCAAACCGGAACCGACTCATTCGAAGTGGAATTGCGGCTGCGGCACAGGGATGGAACCTGGCGCTGGGTTTTGTCGCGCGGAGGAACGGTCCGAAATTCGGCTGGCCAGGTCACCCGGGTGGTGGGTGCGATCGCCGACATCGCCGCGCGCAAGCAGACGGAAATCGAGCTGCGATTCAAAGAGGCGGCGATCGCATGCTCCCTCGCGGCCATCGGCCTCACGGGTCTGGACGGAAAGTATACGTACGTGAATCCAGCCTGGCTGAAGCTTCATGGTTACGAAAGCGTTTCAGAACTGGAGGGCAAATCGCCTGTGGATCACTCCGCCGACGCTGAGGCGATCATCCACTCGGTCCAGACCGCGGGCTTCTGGACTGGAGAGCTCCAGCGCCGCCGCCGCGACGGAAGTGTCTTTCCGGCCGAAGGTACTTTTCATAAGTTGACCAGCACGGACGGTGAGTTTCTCGGCATGGCGGGGTCGTTTCAGGACATCTCGGAACGCAGGAAAAACGAGGAGGCGCTGCTTGCCGAGCGCGATCGTCTGCGGCAGATTCTGGACTGCCAGTCCGGCTTTGTCACGGTGATGCGGCCGGATGGCCGCATCGTGGAGGCGAACCGTTCATTCCTGAAAATGACCGGTGGTGAGCGCGCGCACCTGTCCGGTCAGGAGTTCTTCGAAGGCGCCTGGCTGGATGAGAACACAAAGGGAGAAGTATGCGAGGCCGTGTGCCGGGCGGCTCTGGGAGAGACCGTCCCGATCGGGATTACGGCGCGAATGCCGGGAGAAGACCGCCGGATCCTGCACAGTGTGTTCTCTCCTCTGCTGGATGCCGACGGCAGAGTGGTCGACATCATCAGTTCCGGTGTGGACGTGACGGAAAGCAGAATCGCCGAAGAGTCGCTGCGCCGCAGCGCGGCGTTGCTCCGGGAAGCGGAAACGGTCGCACAGCTCGGGAGCTGGGAGCTGGACCTCAGGACCGGCTCGCTCATGTGGTCAGAGGAGACCTTCCGCATATTTGAGATCGACCCGGCACAATTCGGAGCGTCCTACGATGCCTTCCTCCAGCTCGTGCATCCCGACGACCGGGAAGAGGTGGATCGCGTCTGCAAGTCGTCCGCCGAGCAAGGGCAACCCTACGATTTCCGGCATCGCCTGCTCATGCCGGATGGCCGCATCAAATACCTGCGGGCGCGAGGCCGCTCCGATTACGGCGAGGATGGCAGCCCCGTCAGAACCGTGGGCACGGTTCAGGACGTGACCCTGCTGGCGGAAGCCGAGAACCGGATCCGCAAGCAGCTGGAAGAAAAGGAGGTCCTGCTGCGCGAAATCCACCATCGGGTGAAGAACAATCTGCAGATTGTCTCGAGCCTGCTGAGTCTGCAGGCCGCGGACGGCAACGACCCTGATGTGGTTTCCCTCTTCGAAGACAGCCAGCGCAGAATCCGCGCCATGGCGCTGGTGCATGAGACGCTGTACCGGTCTTCCGACCTTTCCGCGACCAGGATCGATGTTTACCTTCGCAAGCTGATTGACGCGCTGGTTTCGACGCTGAACACAAAAACCACCGAGGTCACCCTGGAGTTGTCCGTAACGGATCTGTGCCTTGCCATCGAACAGGCCATTCCATGCGGGTTGATCGTAACGGAACTGGTCTCGAACGCCTTCAAGTATGCCTTTCCGGACAGGCGCGAAGGCAGGGTCTTCGTTTCGCTTCAACCCTCGGGCCCGCGCCATTTGCGGCTGGGAGTGAGGGATGACGGCGCCGGTGTGCCGGTTGAGGAAATCCGCGGCAACTTCGGTCTGAAGCTCGCCGGTCTGCTGGCTGAGCAGCTCGGGGGAAAACTTCAGATCTCACGAAACGAGGGGCTCGAACTCTCTGTCGATTTCCCGGTGAGCCAGTGATCCACCCTCCCGCGCTCTACTGCCGGCTTCTGCGGCAGTCGTCACAGATGGCGTGGGTGATGTTGGCGTCAAGGTAACGGATCAGGTAATCGAGGAGCTCAATCCACGAACCATCATCGGCCTGCACCCGGTGACACCACGCACAGACCGGCAGGAACGAGCGCAGCCGTCCGATCTGCGCCGCAAGGAGGTCCCGTTCGCGTTCGGCCTGCGCCCGGTACAGCGCCATTTCAATGGCCGGACGCAGCATCCTGTCCTCAATCGGTTTGACCAGATAACCGAAAGCCGCGGCCGAACCGGCTCGGGCCAGCGTCTCGTCATCGGCGAACGCGGTCAGGAAAAGAACCGGCACGGGATAGATCCTTTGAATCTCCCTTGCTGCTTCGATTCCGTCCCCTCCGCGTTCCAGGCAGACGTCCATTAACACGAGATCCGGTTTCAGCCGTTCGGCCAGCGGGGCCGCCTCCTCGGCGGAACCCGTATGCCCGGCCACGACGTAGCCTTCGCGCTCAAGGCTCGCTTTGATCGAGGCGGCCACAATCCGTTCATCCTCGACGATCAGAATCCGTGATCCGCGGAGATCCGGGCGCCGGTTGTTTCCTTCCACTCGGCGTTCAGATGCAAGTCCGAGGCGGAACGATTCGGATTTTGTAAAGGCAGCGGCGTTCACTTCTGGGCCGTGGAGGGCCGTTCCGTCCTTGCCTCCGAGTCGATCACCTCGCGAACCTTTGCTGCCAGTTGTTCGGGGGTAAACGGCTTTGGCAGCCAGTGGCCGGCGAGGCTCCGCTTCTCCCGGCGGGCCAGGGACTCCTGTGAATAGCCGGACATCTGCAGCACCTTCAGATCCGGCCACCGCAGCCTCAGGCGGCGCACCAGTTCGAAGCCGCCCATCCCCGGCATCACCGCATCCGTCAGCAGAAGGTCCACCGGGTTCACGAGATTCTCCGCCTGAGCCAGAGCATCCCTCCCGTTCACGGCTGTCAGGACCTTGTATCCGCAGTCGCTGAGAATCTCGCGAATCGTCTCGCGCAGCATGGCCTGATCTTCCACCACGAGAATGGTTTCATTTCCGCGTTGCAACTCTGACTCCGAGTCCTTTTCGTACCAGAAGTCGATCCCATCCTCGAGGAGCGGAAAGTAAAGCCGGAATTCCGAGCCGCGCCCCGGCTGACTCAGCAGGCGAAGGGTTCCTCCAGCCTGCGTCACAATGCTCTGGACTGTGGAAAGACCGAGCCCGACACCCGAGCCACCCGCCTTGGTCGTGAAAAACGGTTCGAAAATCTGCTTCTGCAGACTCTCTTCAATGCCAACCCCCGAGTCTGCCACCGTCAGCACGGCGCAGGCGCCGGGCGGCAGATCGTCCGGCCCTGTTCCCGGCTCCGCGCTGCGGTCGAGAACGCTCGTCTGAATGCGGAGAACGCCGCCTTGCGGCATGGCGTCGCGGCCGTTTGCCACGAGATTCATCATCACCTGGGTCAGTTGGGTCCGGTCCGCCCGGATCGGAAGCGGTTCCGGGTGCAGCCTGACCGTCATCTCGATATCCTCGCCCAGAAGACGCCGCAGCATGCCCCTCGTCTCGTTCACGAAGCCATTGAGATCCAGCACGCGCGAATCGACCGGCCCTTTCCGGCTGAACGTCAGGAGCTGACCGACCAGAGATGCGGCCCTCCCGCCCGCCATTCTCACTTCGAGGATTCTCCTGCGAATGGGATCGTCGGCAGCGAGCCTGGCCACGAGCAGATCGCACTGTCCGTTGATCACCGTCAGGAGATTGTTGAAATCGTGCACCACGCCGCTCACCAGCCGGCCGATGCTTTCCATCTTGCTCGAATGCAGGAGCTGATCTTCGAGGTGGGCCTTTTCAAGCAGCGAGCGTTTCCATTCCGTCAGATCGCGTATTGCCCCGACGATGCTGGTGCACACGGAGCGATTGTCAAAGACCGGGCTGATCCGGATTTCGCAGAATCTGGTTTCGGAGGAATTCGTGATCTCGTGCTCCCAGCTGATATCCGCACGGCTGGCTACAGCGCGCCTGCAATGGGCGAGGAATTGAGGCAGGGCATCGGGCGGTATCACGTCATTCACATACCTGCCTTCGACCTGAGGCGCCTTGAGTCCGGTCAGCCGCAGATAGCTTCTGTTGACTGTCAGAAACCGGTAGCGGTCACCGGGCTCTACGGATAAAAGAAACAGGGCGTCGGAAACGCTCTCGTAGATGGCCGAAAGTGCCTGCATCCGGTCCGTGCGGTCCCGAATGGCGCAGGAAACGAGAAGCTCGTCTTTCGTCCGATACGGACTGAGACTGATCTCGACCGGGAACTGGGATCCGTCCCTGCGCCGCCCATAGAGTTCCATCGCCAGGCCCATGGGGCGCACATGCGGATGTTCAAAGTAATTCCGCATGTGGCCGGAATGGCGGTGGCGCAGATCCTCCGGTATCAGGGTGTCGACCGGCTGGCCCAGCAGTTCTTCGCGGGTCCAGCCGAACATGCGCTCAGACTCGTTGTTCGCGAGAACGACGACGCCCGACTGATTCACGACTACGATGGCATCCGGGTAGCCTTGCCAGAGGTCCTGGAAAAGGGCGGCATCCCTCCCTGGAGGAAGTCCCTGGTCGTCATAATGCGGCCTTTTGGTTCGTGGCATTGCCCGCGACGGCGTCGCTGGATTCAGGAAGCCGTATCTTATCCCGGAATGTTACACCGAGGCCAGCCGGATTTTTACGTAAGTAAAATGTCGCAGAATTGAGACTTTACCTGTGCATTCCTGAGATATTTCGCGGGCGGGAACCATGCAAGTCATTCATTTTCAAGCCCGGTCCGGCCTGGCACTGCGAATGCTCATAAGCAGTCCGTGGGCAACGCATCAGAAAACCGGAGAGCCGGGACTGAGCTCAAGAACCGCGCCGGCAACCGCAGATTCCAGAAGGCCGTTCGTGAGAACGTAACGCTGCGGTACGCGGTTGAAGTCCTGACAAGAGAAAATTCGGCTCTGAAGCTCGCGCTTCAAAGCCCGATCGGATTTCCCGGAAAAAAGAAGAAATCCTCTCTGAATAAGAGCGCGGACGCGTTCCTGTTTGCAAGACGAATGAACCCTCGTGGACAATGAGGGGACATGGGTCGTAAAGGTCATGACCAGCAGCTGATCGCCGAGGCGCTGGAGAAATTTGACCAGGGCATGCCACTCGAGGAAATCTGCAGCCGGTACGGCATCGCCCGGAGAACCTTCTATCGCTGGAAACTTCGCAGGAACGGGAATGGCTCCGCCGAGGCCCGCCCCCTGCGGCAGATCGAAGACGAGAACCAGCGTCTGAAAGCCATTGTGGCCGAGCTGCTCCTCGAGAACCGGGCTCTGCGCCAGGAGCTGGCCGGCAGACAAAAGAGCGCCCGTTCCGAAAGACCGGAAGAGCGGCTTTCTCATAATTGAGACCCCCCCCCCGCCGGAACGCTGTTTCTCTCTAATTCCACGCAGCCTGCCCGATATGACTCATACACACTTCGATGCACGCCCCTCGTCCCGGCCTCCCTGTCACTGATGCCTCGCGAACAAGCCTGCGCAGGTTGCGGCTTGCCGCTCCGCTGGCGAGCGCGTTCGTGGTTGTTTCTCTTGCCGATATTCTCGTCAGTCCGGTTCTGAGGGTCCTGCCGCTCACCGCAACGTGGTTGCACGGTCCGGTTCTCGCGCTGCTGACCAGTACTCTCCTCTGGCTCCTTGCCCTCCGGCCGATACTCGCCAGCATTCGCGCGGACGCGGCAAAGTCGAGAGCCATCCTCGATGCCGCCCCGGAAGGGATCCTCGAGGTGGCGCGCGACGGGCGCATCCAGTCCGTCAATGAACACGCCTGCAGGATGTTCGGCTACTCGCGCGAAGAATTGCTCGGGAAGGAAATCGAGCTTCTGATTCCGGAAAGTTCGAGAGAGGCCCATGTTCGTCACCGCAAGTCCTACGAAGCCAACCCCCATGAGCGGCCGATGGGGGTCCGCATGGACCTGATCGCCCGCCGGCGGAACGGAGAGCAGTTCCCGGTCGAAGTCAGTCTCAACTCCATCGGGATGAAGGGCGACAAATCGCGCAGGCACGCGGTCGTGATCTGCATCGTGCGCGACGTCACCCGGCAGAAGGAGGCCCGCAATGAAATCGTGCAGATCAACAGCCGTCTCGAGCACAGCCTGCGGATGCATGAAGCGTTGACGGCCCAGTTGCGCCACATGAGCGAATTCGGGGAACTTCTTCAGTCCTGCTTCACGCTGCGCGAGGTGGAGCCTGTGGCAGGCGCCATGTGGGCGAGCCTGTTCCCTGGCTGCTCGGGCGCCATTCTTCTGGCTACGGCTTCGAGGACGGCCCTCGAGCGAGTGGTCGGCTGGGGAGCCGATCTTTCGTCACCCCCGGTCATTCCACTGACTGACTGCTGGGCTCTGCGCCGGGGCAAACTGCATACGAGCGCAACCATGCCATGTTCGGGATGCGGGATGCACGCCGAGGCGGGCAGGATCTGCGTGCCCATGAGCGCGCAGGGAGAAATGATCGGGGTGCTGCATCTCGAAAGCGCGTCATCCGTACCGGCAGGGGAATCCGGCCTCGAGCTGATTTCGGCGATAACGGAACGGATCGGCGTGGCAATCACCAATCTCCGTTTTCGCGACGTCCTGAAGGAACAGGCGATGATCGATCCGCTGACCGGTCTCTACAACCGGAGGTTCCTCGAAGAATATCTGGAGCTGGAACTGCTGCGCGCCGCGCGCTGCCGCCGTCCCTTTGCCCTCCTGATGCTGGATGCCGACCACTTCAAGCGGTTCAACGACACATTCGGCCATCAGGCGGGCGACGTGATCCTCCGCGAGATTGCTCAGGTTCTGCGTAGCCAGACCCCTCCGGGAGGGATGGCATGCCGGTTCGGCGGCGAAGAACTGATCGTGGTCTGTCCCGAGACAAGCCTTGACGAGGCAATGGCGCGCGCCGAACGAATCCGCCAGGCGGTCGAGAGTCTGGTCGTGAGCGACCACGGTCAGCCGTTGGGCAAAGTGACAGTCTCCATCGGCGTGGCGGCGGCGCCGTCGCGCGGCGCCAGCGCCACTGAACTCCTGCAGGCGGCCGACAAGGCGCTCTATCAGGCCAAGCACAACGGCCGGAACCGCATCGTTCGCAGCATGATCGGAGAGACGGTCGAGGTGCCGGATTTCAGTCTGATTCCGGCCCGGTGAAGGCTCTGACGAGCGTCATGGCGTGGTCAGGACCGTCACCCAGAAGTCGCCTTCGGCGCATCGAAAGGGAAGCCGGTGCTGAACTTCGGCTCTGCAGATCCGCAAGCTGTAGTCGCTGCCGTCTATCACGGATGGCGCCGAAAGCTTGATCCCCCGCGCCAGCACAGACTTCAGGTTCCCTCCGATCATGTTCGCCAGCTCGCCGAGCACGTCGCAAACGACGTCATCCACGGTGTCCGGTGGATCGAGAGAGAGGAAGCGGCCGGCCAGGCGGCAAGCCTGACCGCGGTCGCACTCCACCAGCACAGCGCCATTCCACTGCCCTGCGAAGTGGACAGCCGCTGTCAGTCTGTCGCCGCTCGGGGACCATTGCCTCCAGCCCTCGCTCACCTCCAGACCCATCATTGTTGCGAAAACGGACTCGACGATCTGGGTCACTTCGCCCGGCAATATCTCGACGCTCATTTCGGTTGGCATGGTGTGTCCTTTCAGCGGGCGACGTACACCGTCGCGCTTCCGACCGTCTGTCTCTCAAAGCACTCTTCGAACCCGAACGCTGTTTCCGCCCCGCCGAGCAGCAGCCAGCCGCCGCGAAACAGAGTGCCGTGAAGCTCCGTCAGGATTTTCTTCTTCGTTTCGGCGTCAAAGTAGATCAGAACATTGCGGCAGAAGACAAGATCGAAAGGGCCGATTGCGCGCATGCTCCTGCGCAGGTCAATGGTTTCGAAGCGCACCATCTGGCGTACCGGCTCGCCCAATTGCCAGTCCACCCCGGTGCGCCGGAAGTGTTTCACGAGGAGGGCCGCCGGCAACCCGCGATTCACTTCGATCTGCCGGTACATGCCGGAGCGGGCACGCTCGAGGACCTGTGAGGAGAAATCGGTACCCAGAATCTGGACGTTCCAGTCGTTCAGCCCTTCCTCGAGGAGAAGCATGGCCAGGCTGTAAGCCTCCTGGCCGGTCGATGCCGCGGCCGACCAGAATCGCAGTTTTCTGCTGTCCTGCCGCTCCTGCTTCAAGCGGGGTAAAAGGACCGACCGTATGGCATCGTAATGGGAGGGGTCGCGAAAGAAGTAGGTTTCGTTGGTCGTCATGGCCTCCACGACCTGACGGCCCAGCTCCGCTTCGTGCGTCGCCATGAGCAGCGCGCACAAATCGTTGATCGATCCAAGGCCGCGTTGCCTCACGATCGGGCTCAACCGGCTTTCAAACAGATAGTGCTTGTCTTTTTCGAGCACGATGCCGGCTTGCGAATAAACGTGCTCCTGGAGAAAGCGGTAGTTCTGCGAGTCGATTTCCGCGAGTGAAGTCTGGCCAGGCATTTCATCCACCCTCTGTTAACTCCGGCCCACCATTTTGAGGATCTCCGGCACAACCTGACCGAGGGGCAGGACGCGGTCGGCGAGACCGGCGGCGACCACGGAACCCGGCATCCCCCACACCACGCTGGATGCCTCATCCTGCGCAAGGATGCTCGCCCCCTGGGCCTTGAGAATCCGCGCGCCACGCAAGCCATCCTGCCCCATTCCGGTCAGAATCACGCCGATGGCTGCTCCCCCATAGACCTCGCCGGCGGACGCAAACAGTGCGTCGACGGCGGGACGGCAGGAATTCTGGGGCGCCGACTGATCGAGGCACACATGCGCCCCGCTGCCGTTTGAAGCCACTTTCATATGGAAATCCCCCGGCGCAATCAGGATCTTGCCTGCGTCCACCGGCTCTCCCTGGCCTGCTTCCTGAACTGCCAGCCGGCAAGTGGACTGCAGGCGCTCGGCCAGCAACCGCGTAAACAGCGGTGGCATATGCTGCACCACAAGGACGGGCAGCGGGAAGCTGGCCGGCAACTCCGGAAGGATCGCTCCCAGCGCCGTCGGGCCCCCCGTGGAAACCCCGATCACGACCGCATTGGGCCGCATCCCGGCAGTTCGCTTCAGCGGTGTCCCCTGCGATGCCGGTATCGCCGGCGAGGTCTGCGCCGGCGCCGCGTCTGCCGCGCTGCGGCTTTGCGCCGGCACGTGGAAGAACTGCCTGATCTTCGGAATGAGCTCCTCCCGCAGGCGCGCCATGGAGCGATCGAGCGATCCTTCGTTGGAGGCTTTGGTTACGTAGTCGTCCGCACCGAGGGTCAGCGCGTCGAGCGTAGTCGTGGCGCCCCGCTCGGTGAGCGTGCTGAACATGATGACCCGGAGGTGGGGATACTCACGGCGCACGCGCCGCAGCATTTCGAGGCCGTCCATCTCCGGCATCTCGATGTCCAGGGTGACGACGTCCGGATTCAACTGCGGGATCCGTTGCAGCCCGATCGCGCCATTGGACGCCGCTCCGACCACCTCCAGCAGCGGATCCTGCTCCAGCGCATGCGTGACCAGGCGGCGGATCACCACCGAGTCGTCCACCACCAGCACACGAATCCGTTCTCCTGGTTGAAGCAATCGCTTGTTCAACGCTGCCATTCCTGACCCCTCAGGGATGGATTCCCACCAGCTGGAGCTTCTCGACAAGGATGTCCTTGGTGAAGGGCTTCATCACATATTCGTTGGCGCCGGCCTCGAGCGCGGCCGCCATCTGATCCAGTTCCGTCTCGGTGGTGACCATGACCACCACCAGAGATCCCAGAGCCGGATCCTCGCGCAATCGCCTGACCAGATCCAGCCCGTTGACCTCCGGCATGTTCCAGTCCGCGAGGACCAGACTGACGTCAGTCCTGTCAGCTTGAATCAGATCCAGGGCTTCTTTTCCGTTGGCCGCTTCGCGCACCTCGAACCCGATTTCTCTCAGGGTCTTCGCCAGAATCATGCGAACGGCTCTTGAATCGTCGACAACCAGGGCTTTAGACATGTTTTGGAGGTCCGGTGACTGCGCAGAGGGACGTGGCTCGGCCGGATTCCGGCATGCCACGTCCCGGCTGCTGATGCTGTCAGAAAGAGAACTTCGCGATGACCGTCTGGAGGCGCGCCGCCATCTGGCTCAACTCCGCGGACGCCTTCTGCGTGTCGTTGGCGCCCTGCGTGGTGTTCCTGGCCGCGATGGCTACACCGCCAATATTCCTGGCGATGTCGCCGACTCCCTTTGCCGCTTCCGCCACGCTGCGGCCGATCTCGTTGGTGGTGACCGTCTGCTCTTCCACCGCCGAGGCGATGCTGTTGGAGATGTCGTTGATCTGATTGATGATCGTGCCGATCTCCTCGATGGCCTTCACTGCGCCTTTGGTATCGCCCTGAATCGCCTCGATCTTCTGGCCGATCTCCTCGGTAGCCTTGGCGGTTTGCTTGGCCAGTTCCTTCACTTCGTTGGCCACCACCGCAAACCCTTTGCCCGCTTCGCCGGCGCGCGCTGCCTCGATGGTCGCGTTCAGAGCCAGCAGGTTGGTCTGCTGGGCGATCGAGGTGATCACCTTGATCACGTTGCCGATCTCCTGGCTCGACTCGCCAAGCTTCTTGACCGTCTCGTTGGTCGAATGCGCCACGCCGACCGCGTTCTTGGCGACGCGAGCCGACTCGTTGGCATTCTTGGAGATCTCGCGGATGGACGCCTGCATCTGCTCGGAGGCGGAAGCGACCGAGGAGACGTTCTTCGAAACCTGCTCGCTGGCCGCCGAAACCACATTGGCCTGCGTGGCAGTCTCTTCGGCGTTGCCTGCCATCTGCTGGCTGACCGCGGTCAGCTCCTCGGAAGAGGAAGCGAGCGTTGTCGCATTCTGCGCGGTGACCTTGAGCGGCTCAACGACCGTATCGAGCGTCCTGTTGATGCCTTCGACAATCGTGCGAAACTCGCCTTTGTGTTTGGAGGCGTCGGCGCGCGTCCCGAGTCTTCCATCGGCGGCCGATTTTGCCAGCATGGTGACATCGGCGATCATCTCGTTCAGCGCGAGCTTTTCCCGCGTAACATCGGCGGCGTATTTCACCACCTTGAAGGGCTTGCCATTGACATCCAGAATCGGGTTGTACGAGGCCTGAATCCAGACTTCCCTGCCGCCTTTGCCGATCCGCTTGTATTCAGCCGCCTGATACTCGCCCCGGTTCAGCCTGGCCCAGAATTCCTTGTATTCCCCGCTCAGCCGGTAGGCCTCGTCAACAAACATGCTGTGATGACGTCCCTCGATCTCTTCGAGCGTATAGCCCAGGGCCTTCAGGAAGTTCTCGTTGGCGTCGATGATCGTCCCATCCATGTTGAACTCGATCACCGCCTGCGACCGCCTGATCGCGGCTACCTGGCCCTGATAGTCGACCAGGCTGTTCAGGTGCGACTTGACCGCATTCTTGATCTTGCCCACCTGATCGGACTGGTCGGCGTTGGAACACACCTCGCCCAGCCGGATTCCGCCCGCCGAGGCCACGCCATGGAACGTGCTCAGAATGAACGCGTCGCCGATCGCCTGCAGGTCGAGGTTGAAAACTCGGCCAACGGCGCCTTCGATCCGGACAACCTTTTCTTCGTCCCCGATGTCGCGCCGTAAATAGAGCGCCAGCAGCCGCTGGTACTCGGCGTACGATCCCACATACCACTTGAACGGCAGATCGATCCGGTCGTGCACCAGACCCACCTGCAGTCGCTTTTCGAAGTAGCGCTGATCCCAGCCCACGGATGCGCCGGCGAAGACTTCGGTCAGATACCCTGTCTGGGCGGCCTCCAGATGCTGGCGAAGTGCCGGGAGAGGCATCCCGCGCTGCGCGGCCGTCCGCTCGAAGAACTGACGCGTGGCCGGGAACTCGAACTGCCAGTCGTAAAACTCGCGGGCGATCTGCGGGGCCACCCGCTGGGCCCACGGCGCCATCTCCGCCAGCAGCGCGCGGTCCTGTTCGCTGAGCCTGACGAACTGTCTGCGCAGCGCCAGACTGTGTTCGTCCATGCCGAAGCGGCGAATTGCGGAGTCGGCTGCGAGCGACGGCCAGCTCACGCTCACGTGCTCCGCTCGCGGTGATTCGGCCTGCTCCGGCCAATCGGCCACCGCCGCGCCGCCGCCCGATTGGGGGCGCCGAACACCCGCTGCCGTCTTCCTGTTCTTCTCGTTGTACATGTCTCGTTACTCCTCTTCCTTCGCTGGCGCATCGCGCCGTGTTCGATTGCATGGCGCCGTGCGCCGTCCGGCCCCCCGCGGGGACCGCCATTTCGTCAGGCTGCCTTGCCGGCCGCCAGATCCACTGTCCGCTCCGCATCGAGAACCAGCAGCAGGCGGTCTTTCAGCTTGTAGACACCCCGAATGAGTTCGCGCGCAGCCGGGTCGAGGTTCTCCGGCGGCCGTTCGAAGGTGGCCGCATCCATATCCAGCACGTCGCCGATCTCATCGACCAGCAGGCTGACCGCGCCGTCCTCGGTGCGGACCACCATGTTCATTGGCGCCTGCCCGTCCGCGCGCAGCGCCAGCCGGAGCCGCCGCCGCATATCGATGGCGGTCACAATCTGGCCGCGCAGGTTGATGAGCCCCTCGATCACCTCCGGCGCCTGAGGCACGCGCGTCATCTGCTGAAAGCGCAACACCTCCTGGACGCGCAGGACGTCCACGCCGAAGAACAGATCGGCCACGAAAAATGTGGAGAACTGGCCGCTCGTCTGCGCGAGATCGGATTTCATGGTTATCGTGTCGGTCGACATTGGTTATCTCCCATCTCCCACGCGCATCGGCACGGCTTCCGGGGAACTGAGCGCCGAAGCCAGCCGCGTCACCGATTCGAGCATGGCCTCGCGGTCGAATTTCATCTGGCAATCCTGAAAATCCATCGCCTGGCCGGAACGTGCCCGCACCTGCTCGGCCGATTCAGCCAGCGCCAGGACCGGGATCCTCTCCCACTCGGTTCGCCCCCGCAACGCGGCCAGCAGCGCCGAGCTGCCATCCGAAGGAAGATC
>DASPQQ010000338.1:0-3673 GCA_035624885.1 Bryobacteraceae bacterium
AGAATGGCGAGCGAACCGAAGATATGGAAATGGGTTTCAATGCGGCCGCCGCTGAAATCGATCAGCAAAATCGAGACGAGTATCTGGGCGACGGCAAGGGCGTGGCGCGTCAATGGTTTGGCCGGGTTGAGCTTGGCGAGAACAATGGCGGGAACGAGGAAGCCCGGGCCGGCGAGGAGCGCCGCCCAGACGTTCGGGTGGACAGGAATCCCTTTGTGCGGCGAGACGGCGAGGGCGACCGCCACCAGCCAGAGCCACTCCACCGTGAGGAGTGCGCACATCAGCCGGTCTACTTTGACTGCCAGTGCCCGGTATGCCGCCTCGAAATTCTCCGCGGCCTTCGTCCGGATGATGGCGGACGAGCCCAGCGGTTCGGCGACTGGATTCACTCGGGTTCGCCTCCGGATTGAGGGGTGACAGTGATGGGACCGCCCTGGCACGCTCGCATGTAATGCCATATCGGAAAAATCGCGATGAATTTATGGTGAATTTTCCCGGCCGGGTACCAGGGATCTGACGAATTAGTACTACAGAGGTATAACTTGGCTCTAACTAATTGATTTTGCTCTTCCGGAATTCAATGCCGTGGGCTTCGGGGCCGATGACGATGACGATGGATCCGACCAGAAGGGCGGCCGCGGCGAAGCCTCCCATGGATTGAGCATAGGAAAAGTGCTCCCCGACTAATGCTTCCAGATACGGCACAATTCCGGCTAAAAGCATGCCGATCTGATAGGCAAATCCGGGGACAAAGCCGCGCAGGTGGGCCGGCGTGAGTTCGTTCATATGAGCCGGAATAATCCCCCAGGCGCCCTGCACGCAGAACTGCATCAGGAATCCGCCGAGCACGAGGAGCGCGGCGTTGGGCGCGGCGATCCACAGCGGAATGAGAAGGAAACCGGTTAAAGCCGCGACGATCATCGCTTTACGCCGGCCGAACTTGTCCGAGCAGTAGCCCACGAAAAGACCGCCGAAGGTGGCGCCGATCATCGAAATCATGGTGGTCTCGGCGGCGGCGGTCGCCGAGAATTTGCGGTGCTGCAGCAGGAAGGTGGGGTAGAGGTCCTGCGTCCCGTGGGAAATGAAGCCCATGGCCGTGAGCAGGATCACCAGATAAACAAAACGCACCCAGACCGCGGGCAGGGATTTTACGTAACTGCGCCAGTCGGCTGTTTTGTTTTCGTGCCACGCTTCGGATTCCTTCACGCGGGTGAGGACGAAGATCGAGAGCAGCGCGGGCAGGCCCCCGATGAAGAACATCACCCGCCAGGCATAGCCCGGATAGTGGGCGGACATGGTCGGGTAAACGGTGAGAAAGGCCAGGGCGGCGAAGAAGTTGCCGAGCGAATAGCCCTGGTGAAGGAAGCCGGAAACCACCCCTCGCCAGCGCGCCGAGATGGATTCGAGCGCGAGCGAAGCGCTGACGCCCCACTGGCCGCCCATCCCGATGCCGAACAGCATGCGCAGAATCAGGAAAGCCGTGAAATTGGGCGCGAGGCCGGAAAGCGCGGAGGCGACGGCGTAAAAGACGATGTTGATCGTCATCGGCAGCCGCCGGCCGAACCGGTCCGCCATGATGCCGAAGATGAGCGCGCCCACCGGGCGCATGGCCAGCGTCAGAGTGAGGGTGAGAGCGACTTCCGGCCGCGTCTTGCCGAAGGCTTTGCCGATATCGGCGATCAGGAAGGTGAGGACGAAGAAATCGAAGGCGTCGAAGGTCCAGCCGAGAAACCCGGCAAGGACCGCATTGCGCTGATCGCGCCTCTGTTCGGCCAGGGAAGCCACACCGGAAGACATTAACATGCCAGTCTACTCCAACCCTCGGAGGAAAGCCGGGACTGACCCGCTTTTCGCGCCAGAGCCGCCCAAGGCAACCGCCCGGCCCATCGCGAAAAACGGAATCGTGAGAGAGAATAAGCCCTTATGAAACTCGACGAGAGAATGACGCGCATCGGAACGGAATCCGCCTTTGAAGTCCTGACGCGGGCGCGGGCGCTCGAAGCCCAGGGGCGGGATGTGATCCATCTCGAAATCGGAGAGCCGGATTTCGATACGCCCCGGCACGTGATCGAAGCCGGCAAAAAGGCGCTCGATGAGGGATGGACGCATTACGGGCCATCGCAGGGGCTGCCCGAGCTGCGGGAGGCGATCGCGGATTACATTTCGGCGACGCGCGGGATTTCCGTAAGCGCGGCCAACGTGTGCGTCACGCCGGGCGGCAAGCCGATCATCTTCTTCCCCATGCTGGCGCTGCTCGGGCCGGGCGACGAGGTGATCTATCCGAACCCCGGATTTCCCATTTACGAGTCGATGATCAAGGTGACCGGGGCAACGCCGGTGCCGGTCCCGCTGATCGAGGAGCGCGGGTTCTCGTTCGATCTCGCGGTGTTTCGCGCCAGCCTGACCAGCCGGACCAAAATGGTGGTGCTCAATTCCCCGCAGAATCCGACCGGCGGCATGATCCCGGCCGAAGACATCGCGGCGATTGCGGATGAACTGCGCAACCGCGATGTGATCGTCCTTTCGGATGAGATCTATTCGCGCATCGTATATGGCGATGCGAAACCCGTTTCGATCGCGACGATGCCGGGGATGCTCGAGAAGACCATCATCCTCGACGGGTTTTCGAAGACCTGGGCGATGACGGGATGGCGGCTCGGATACGGTGTGATGCCGCCGTTTCTCGTGGATCCCGTGAACAAGCTGATGGTGAATTCGAATTCCTGCACCGCGAGTTTCACCCAGCGGGCAGGGATCGCGGCCCTGAAGGGCCCGCAGCACGCGGTGGATGTAATGGTGAAGGAGTTCCAGCGCCGGCGCGACGCGTTCTGCGCGGGGCTGAACAGCATTCCGGGATGGAAGTGCGCGGTGCCGGGTGGCGCGTTCTACGCGTTCGCCAACGTGAAGGGGACCGGGAAGAGCTCGAAGGAAGTGGCCGATTCGCTGCTCAATGATGCAGGCGTAGCGTGCCTGAATGGCGCCGGGTTCGGCGTGTATGGCGAAGGGTATGTGCGGTTCAGCTACGCGAATTCATATGAGAATCTGATGCGGGCAGTGGAGCGAATCGACAAGTGGTCGAGGGACCGCGGGACTGCCACATCGGCGTGAGCCGTCAAACCGTGCGTGAGGCCATCCACCAGGACGCGATGAGCGACCTCATGCGAGATGCCGGCCTGGCGGTACTGATCACGGGACTGCACGCGCGGGGCGAAGGCCAAGCCGGGTTAGCCTTGGCTCGCGAATCAGACGTGGACGCCCGACTCGCGCCCGGATTTCCGGCCTACGGATTGGTCAGAAGCAGGATGCGCAGGTCGCCTTCCAATGCACCTAGGATGTTCGCCTGGATCAATGGAAACTTGATAGGCTCAATCGTCTCCGGGGTACCACCGCCTGCGTACACCGCAAAGGTGGCTCCGGCCTTACGTTTCTTGGCGCGCACCTTCGTTTTGTCGCCGTGGTCCACATCATGCCGGAGGTCAGTACGGAGCTCATTTATATGAACAAAAGAGCCCGGCAATTTGCCGTTCAGCCGGGATCCGACCGACTCCCGAAACAAGAAGTAAAGATCGTCAATCAGCGCTTCATAGCCGTCGAGATTCTTGATCGGCTTCCCTATACGCACGAGTGCCTGAGCGGTCTTATTCGTCGCTTTGAAGAGATCCTCGCCGTTCTT
>DASPQQ010000339.1:0-3456 GCA_035624885.1 Bryobacteraceae bacterium
CGACGGGGTTTACCGACGGGGTTTACCGACGGGGTTTACCCGCTGAAAAAGGTACGCAGGCAGGCTGACGGGGTTTACCCGACGGGGTTTACTTGGTTTACCTGGGGTTTACCTGGGTTTACCTGAGCTGTGACGCCGTCAGTCGACGGCGCAGAAGCAGTAGACAAACTGCTGGGTGGCGCCGAACGGTGTCTGATGGACCTCCTGCAACCGGTCGACGAGCGTGAAGGAAGGCCCGAATTCGCCGTGGAGGGTTTCGGCGTCATAGCGCTTCACGTCGAGCCCGCTGCACTTCTCCGGACCTTCCGGCCCGAACGTGCCGATGATGACGTGGCCGCCGCGTTTCACCGATTCCCGGACCCGGCGCACGTACGCGGCGCGATCGGCGGGATTCGTCAGGAAATGAAAGACCGCGCGATCGTGCCAGACGTCGTAGAAGTGTGACGGAAGCGCGACCGTGAGCGCGTCGCCGGCGATCCAGGCGACGGAATCGGCAGCGGCTCCGAGCCGAGCCCTTGCGACATCAATGGCTTTTCGGGAGATATCGAGCACCGTCACGTCGCGGTAGCCGCGCGCGATCAGATCGTCCACGAGGGTCGATGCGCCGCCGCCGACATCGATGATGCGGGCGGAACGGCCGGGCGCCGCGCGTTCAATGAGCGAAAGGGAAATTTCAAGGTGCGGGCGGTACCAGCTGACCTGATGCGGGGCTTTCGTCCCGTAAACATGTTCCCAGTGCTCCTGGCGGTCCACGACTCCATTATCGGCGCGGTGAGGTTGCGGGTTCGCCATGAGGGAGACGCCGGGCGAGGATCCGGCAGGCCAGTTCCGCCATGCGCCTCGCGCATCGCTCTGCCGCGGGGGTGAGCCGCTCGCCCGTTCCTGTCCGGTATGCCCCGCCTGTGATCAGGACGGACGGGCAGAGCGTGCCGGCCAGTTCGAGTGCGATGGCGAGCAGTTGCGCGGGCGTGAGGTGGTGCGTGCAGGACCAGCCATCCGCCGGGCGCAGCGCGAGTTCGCGGACGGTGCCGGGCGCCTCGGTGAGCGAAGCATCGAGGAAGATCGCGTGGGGCGCGCGGGCGAGGTCCGCTGCGAGCTCGGGAGTGAGCTGATGACAGACGATGACGCGCGCGGCGCCGCCGGTCCGCGCCTCGACGAGTTCGGCAGCCTTCCAGCCCAGCCCGTCATCCTCGCGCAAGGGATTGCCGAAACCGATGACGAGCGGCTCGTTCATTGGGGCCGGCGCTGGCGGTCGAGCAGTTCGCCCGCGGGGCCGCGCAACTCGACGTCGAGCGGCATGGTTCCGGCAGCGTGGGTGGAACAGCTCAGGCAGGGGTCGAAGGTGCGGATCACGGCTTCGATGCGGTTGAGAGTCCCGTCCGGGAGGCGGCCATCGCGGACGAAATGCCGGGCGGCCTGCAGGACGCCGCGGTTCATGGCCAGATTGTTCTGGCCGGTGGCGATAATCAGGTTGGCCCACTGGATCAGGCCGTTCGAATCCACTTTGTAGTGATGCAGCAGCGTGCCGCGCGGCGCTTCGGCGATGCCGATGCCTTCGCGGCGGTTCGCTCTGGCCCAGGCACGCACGTTCGGATCGAGAATATCCGGATCTTTCAGCAGCTCCTCCATGCGCTCGAGCGCATGGATCATTTCGACGAGGCGCGCATGGTGATAGTGAAACGACCCGAGCAGCGGAGTTCCGGCGAAGGAGCGCAGCACGCCCAGTTCGTGATCGGCCCGCGGCGTGCCGCACGATGCCGCGACATTGAGGCGCGCGAGCGGCCCCACGCGATACATGCCGGCGGGGTAACCCATGGGACCGTAATAAGCGGACTTGAGGAATGAATCCGGCTCGCCGGCTTCGCGGAAGTACTCGGGGTAGCGCTCGGGAGCAAGATGGTCCGCCACGACGTCACCGTCAGGCCCCACGATGCGCAAAGGCCCGTCGTAGAATTCCAGCCTGCCGTGGCCGTCCGTAAGGCCGGCGAAGAGGGACGGAAAGTTGGCGAACACCGAGACCTCTTCGGGGAAACAGCGCAGCAGGCCGCGGAAACGCTCGAGGGTGCGGTCGAGCGCGGCGAAACCATCGGGCAACATGGCGAGAATCCGGTCGCGCTTCTCTTCGGTGAGCGGCGCGCTCACGCCGCCCGGCACAACCCAGGCGGGATGGATGCGTTTGCCACCGAGCAGTTCGATGATCTGCTGGCCGATCTGGCGCAGACGGATGCCATCGCGCGCGACTTCGGGGGAATCGGCCGCGATACCCAGCACATTGCGGCGCCCGGGAGGCGCATCCATGCCCAGAACGAGGTCGGGCGCGGAGAGATAGAAGACGCTGAGCGCATGCGACTGCAGGATCTGGGCGAGATTCAGGATGCGGCGCAGGCGCGCTGCGTTGGCGGGGATGGTGACGGCGAGAAGCGCGTCGCAGGCCTTGCTGGACGCGATCAGGTGGCTGACCGGACAGATCCCGCAGATGCGCGCCATGAGGGACGGCATCTCGGAAAAAGGCCGGCCTTCGCAGAGTTTTTCGAAACCGCGGAACTGGGTGACGTGAAAGCGCGCATCCGCCACTTCGCCGTTTTCATCGAGCTGAATCGTAACGCGCGCGTGGCCCTCGATGCGGGTGACGGGATCGATGGTGTAAGTGGGCATTCCGGTTCACCTGCCAAAACGGAGTCCAGTGGCCGAAGGAAGGCGTCCGGCGAGCAGGTCTTCGAGGATGCTGAAGATCAGAGCGGCGGGCGGAGGGCAGCCGGGGATGAAAACGTCCACCGGCACGACTTCATGGACCGGGCGGGCGTGGGCGAGAAGCCGCGGAATCAGGGGACTGGCAGGAACCGGCCCTGCTTCACTCACGTTCTCGAGGTAGGCGCGGGCGAGCACCTGATCCACGGGGAACGGATTCCGCATGGCGGGAACGTTCGAAGTGACGGCGCAATCGCCGAGCGAAACGAGGGTCTTCGTGTGGCGGCGGATTTTGCGGATCTTTTCGAGATCCTCCGTGCTCGAAACCGCGCCTTCGACCAGGGTGACATCGACCAGTTCGGGAAACTCCTTGCGGTCGACGAGCGGGCTGTAGACGAGGTCGGCCTGTTTCGCGATCTCGAGCAGCCGTTCATCCATATCGAGAAACGACATGTGGCAGCCCGAGCATCCGTCGAGCCAGACCGTGGCGAGGGTCGGCTTGTCACTCATGGTCTTCCTCCCGCATGAGCGCCAGATAGGGCAGGAACTGGCGGCGCTTGGTCATTTCGGAAACCGCGGTGCCCTTGCGCGAGAGCGCGCCGGTGGGGCACACCTGCACGCATTTGCCGCAGCTGGTGCAGCTCTGCGCCTCGCCCCAGGGCTGCGCGAGATCGGTGATGACCTTGCACTCCGCGCCGCGTCCGCTGACGTCCCAGGTATGGGCGCCTTCGATTTCCCCGCAAACGCGCACGCAGCGGGTGCAGAGCA
>DASPQQ010000340.1:0-3455 GCA_035624885.1 Bryobacteraceae bacterium
TTGATGGCCGCGTCGGTCTGGATGAAGTGCTGGAAGCTGGTCGCGTCGCCCGGGATGTCGCGGGCCAGCGCGCTGACGATACCGGCCGTCACCGTCGTCTGGAAGCCGAACGGCGAACCGATCGCGACCGTCCAGTCGCCCGGCTGCAGCGCATCGGAGTTGCCGATCTTCGCCGCCGTCAGGTTCTTGCGGTCGACGTGAATCACCGCGAGGTCCGTATCCTGATCGGTGCCCACCACCGTCGCCGGATATTCCGTATCGTCATTGAGGAACTTCACCTTGATGCGGGTGGCGCCATCGACCACGTGATTGTTGGTCAGAATGTAGCCGTTCTTGTCCACCACCACGCCGGAGCCGAGGCTGCCGCTGCGCTGATCTTCCGGCTCACTCGGGACGCCGGGGCCGCCGAAGAAGCGCTGGAAGAAGTCCGGCAGACCGCCGTTGTCGTCATCGTTGTCGTCCGGTTCCTGCGGCTGGACCTGCTGCCGCCGGCGCGGCTGGGTGCGCTGCTGCGGCTGCGTCGCTTTCTTCGTGGGGATGTGCTCGATCGAGATGTTGACCACCGAGGGTTCGAGCATCCGCGCCACTTTCGTGAACTCGCTCTCCATCTTCACCGGGCTCGGAATCGTGAGAGGCGTCGCGTCGGGAGCCACCGCCTGCTCTTTCGCCGCCTTCGCGCCGGTCTGCGCCACCGTACCGATCACAATCCCGATCGCCAGGGTGAACAGCACCACTGTGAGCGACAGGAACTTCTGCTTCGAAATCTTGTCGTAGAAACTCATTTTTTACTCAACTCCTGCCCTGTATACACGCGAAAACGCGCACTTCGCCACAACCTTAAGATGTTCTTCTGCCGCCGATCGTTTCAGCCCTGGCAGGATGCGGCTGAGTCCGCGTGAGCTCTCCCAGCACAATTCCGGCCAGGATAAGCCCCGCCCCTACTTTACCGCGATTCGCCAGCGCTTCGCCCGTCAGGATCCACGAAGTGAGCCATGCGACCACCGGCTCCACCGTGAAAATCAAAGCCGCCCGCGTCGCCGACGTGTACTGCTGCGCCCACGCCATCGTCGTAAACGCCAGGGCGGTCGTCAACAGCCCGGTCACCACCACCGCCGCCCCCACCCCCAACGTCAGGTGGAAGCGCACCGGCTCGGCAAACCGGAAAATCGACAAACCGAGAACCGCCGCCACCGCGGCCTGGATCACCGCCAGGGATTCGAACCCGCCGATCGGCGAATAGTGACCCGTGACCACGATATGCACGGCGAACAGAACCGCACAAAAAAAGCTCAGCCAATCGCCCGTTGTTAATCTCAGAGCCACGCCGAACCCACCGGCTCCGAGGGGATTCGCCGGCAGCGTCAGCAGAATCATGCCGACGCTCGAAACCAGAATGCCCGCGACCTCCGCGAGCTTCGGTCTGCTCCTGTAGACGAGCGAACCCGCCAAAGGTACCATCGGAATCGAAAGCGACGTCAGAAAGGCCGATTTCGATGGCGTCGTCAGCGCCAGCCCCATCGTCTGGCAGACGAAAGCGGCGAAGAGCAGGCTCCCCGCCAGCAGCCCGCCCCCGAGCGCGTTGCGCCGCACCTTTCGCCCGTAGATCAGCGCCAGCGTCACCGCGGCCAGCGAAAAGCGCAGCCCGATGAACAGGATCGGCGAGACATCGGCCAGCGCCGCCTTCACCATCACGAACGTGGAGCCCCAAAGGATCGTGACGGCAGCCAGTGCCAGTTCCGCTCTTGCCCTCATGGGGATCAGATGCCGCGCAGAAGCATCGCCGCGGTGAGCAGGATGCGCTTCAGCCCGAGATCCCGCCCGTCGGGCCGGTACCATTCGGCGACCGTGTGCGCGCCTCCGCCCTTGCCGCCCGCGCCGATCGAAATCGCCGGTATCCCCATGGAAAGAGGGATGTTCGCGTCCGTCGATGCGCAATCGAGCCGGGCCCGGATGCCCAGATGGGCGTCCACCGCCCGGATGGTTTTGAGCAGCGGAGCGTCGGCGGGCAGCACGGAAGCCGGCCGGTTGCCGATCTCTTTGATCTTCGCCGTCACGCGGTTCATCGCGGGCCCACGGCTTTCGATAAGGAATTTGTTTTCAGCGTATTCGGCGTAATTTACCGCCTCGTGCAGGGCCGTGACCAGCTCCTCGATCCGGTCGTTGCTTTCCGACCGGATATCGATCTTGGCCCGCGCGCTGGCCGGGATGGCGTTCACGCTCGTCCCGCCGTCGACAATCCCCACGTTGACCGAAACCCGGGGCGTGGCGCGCGGATCGAGCGGGTTTTCGTCCACAAACCTCGCGACCGCCCGGCAGAGGGCGTGAACCGGATTCCCGATGCCGAAATCGCTCCAGCTATGGCCGCCGGGTCCGGTGAAGCTCACCTCGAACCGCCGGCTGCCGAGCGCATGAACGGTGATGTGGTCGATGGCGGCCCCATCCAGGACAAGGAATGCCCCGATCCGTTCGATCAGGTCCGGCTGCCCGCAGAGATGGCGCATGCCCCGCAGATTGCCTTCACCCTCTTCGCCGACGTTCGCGATCAGCAGCAGCCGGTCCCAGAGGTCTCCAGTCTCGAATGTCGCGGTGGAGCGGATCGCCCTGGCGACGGCCAGCAGAGCCGTCAGCCCGGCGCCGTTGTCCGACACCCCGGGCCCGCGGTAATCGCCGTCGCGGTCGATGATCACGTCGTCTTTCGTTTTCGGCGCCAGCACGGTATCGAGATGGGCCGTCAAAGCGATCAGCCGCCCCTCGGGGTCGGCGTGGAGCGAGGCGAGCACATTCCCGGCCTGGTCGATCCGGGAATGCCAGCCGATGGCCCGCATCTGTGCGGAAAACCACTCGGCGCGCGCCTGTTCGAGGAAGGTCGGCGCCGGAACGCGGCAAAGCTGCAGGTGAATCTCGTTCACCCACTGCTTTTCCCGGGTAAACCAGCGCAGCGCTTCACGAACCCCGGGGCTTTCGGCCACTTCGCCGGCCGTCGCCGCTACAGGCAGAGGATTTGCCGCCACCCTCTGAGTGTAGCGGGCCCGAACTCCCTGTACTCAGTCCGCGAGGTGTCAACGTATACAATCTGAGCGAGGTAGCTATTGTCCTTTCGTTTCTTTCGGTTTCTGACTTTTTCCGTTTCGATTGCGCTGCTGCCGGCGGGCGCCCGCGCGCAGGACGCGCCCGCCCAGGCGGCGCAGACCCAGCCGGCCGCGCAAGCGCCTGCGGGTAAGCCAGCTCCCGATTACCCCGATCCGCGCACCTTCACCTTCGGGCTTTCCTACTGGGCCACGAACTCCGGCCTGGGGACCGAGCCGAGTCTTTTCGGCGGCAGCCAGGCTCCGGATTACGAAAACCTGCCCAATCTCGGCACGCCGAAAAACTCGCCGGGGCTCTTCATCAGCTATCCCATCACGCGCACGGGCGAACTGAAATTTGAGACTTTCCTGATCAAGGGCACCGGCAAC
>DASPQQ010000341.1:0-6260 GCA_035624885.1 Bryobacteraceae bacterium
CTCTCACGCAGAAGTTTTGTAACGCGAAAAAGGAGTCTGTCCCCGTTTTCCTCAGTGGCTACTCAGGAGCAAAGGCCCTGAGTGCAGTTCTCACACAGTCTCTGAAAGGCGCGTGTACATCCAGTCACGGAAAGTTTGTGACTGTATTTCCTTTTTAATCAATAAGTTCACTTTGTGGCGGGGATAACTTGCGGGAGCGCGATGTTAGCTTGCGATCGGGTAACAAATGCGCATTGAGAAAACAAGCAGGCGAGCGGAGAAAGATCAGGCGCCGGTGGACGTTGCGGAACTGGTGGATGGGGCGATTCGCGAGTTCAAGAAGAAGCTGGACGCGGGTGAACTGAAGGGCACGCTCGGAGATTTGATTCGCCTGATGCAGTTGCGGAAGGAAGTCGAAGTGAAGCCGAGGGGCGTGATTCGCGCCATGTGGGTTGACGAGTGCGATCTGAAGAAACAGACCGAAAGATAAGGTACGTTCAGCTTCCCAGCCAGCAGAAGTTTCACGAATCGGAAGCGCGCTTCAAGGGGTTTTCGGGGCCGATCGGTTCGGGGAAGAGCGCGGCGCTGTGCCAGGAAGCGATCCGGATGACCTACAGGAACGCCGGGCGGACGGGACTGATCGGCGCGCCGACTTACCCGATGTTACGGGATTCGACGCTGGCAACGCTGATCGAGATGCTGGATGCGAACGATGTTCCGTTCGAGCTGAATAAGTCGGACTATGTGCTGTACCTGAAGGATTCGGAATCGCGGATATTGCTGCGGTCGCTCGACGAGTATGAACGGCTGCGCGGAACGAATCTGGCATGGTTCGGCGTGGATGAGCTGACTTACACGCATGAGGCGGCGTGGCTGCGGCTCGAAGGCCGGCTGCGGGATCCGAAAGCGAAGCGGCACTGCGGATTCGCGGTGTGGACACCGAAGGGTTTTGATTGGGTGTACCGGAAGTTCATTGCGAATCCGGCCGAGGGTTATGAGGTGGTGCAGGCGGCGCCGTATGAGAACCGGTATCTGCTCGAAGCGGTGCCGGATTTCTATGAACGGCTGAAGGGAAGTTACGACGAGAGTTTTTACCGCCAGGAAGCGGAGGGGATTTACCTCAACACCAGCGGCAGCCTGGTGTATCACGCGTTCGATCGCAAGGCGAACGTGCAGCCACTGACGATGGATCCGGCGAAGCCGCTGATCTGGGCGCTGGATTTCAATGTGAATCCGATGTGTTCGGTGGTGGCGCAGTGCGGGCGGTGGGGCGACGTTTCGGTGCTGGACGAGATCGTGCTGCGGCGCGCGACGACGGAAGACGCGTGCGCGGAGTTTGAGCGGCGGTTCGGTGCGCATCGGGCGGGAATTCTCATTTATGGCGATGCGTCGGGCGCGTCCATGCAGACGACCGGCGATTCGGATTATCTGATCATTCGCGCTTACTTCGCGCGGAAGCAGGTGAAGACGACGCTGCGCGTGCCGCGGGCGAATCCGCCGGTGCGGGATCGCGTGGCTGTAGCGAATGCGGCGCTGCGCAATGCGCGGGGCGAAGTGAGCCTGCTGGTGGATCCGAAGTGCCGGGAGCTGATTCAGGACTTCGAGCAGGTTTCGTATCGCGAGGATTCGACGCAGGTCGACAAGGAGAAGGACCGGCGCCGGACGCATCTTTCCGACGCGCTCGGTTACCTGATCTGGCAGGAAATGCGGGCCGGATCGATTGGAGAACGCGGGGAGCGCTTACTGTAATGACAAATCAACCTATCGAGCAGGAACATCCGGACTATGTGTCGAGGGCGCGGATGTGGCGGCGTTACCGCGATCTGTATGCGGGCGGCGAACAGTTTCGGGAACGCGCGGCGGAGTATCTGGTGCGGCGGCACAAAGAGGGGATGGATGTCTATCAGGAGAGGCTGGCGCGGGTGTTCTATGAGAACTATCTGGGGTCGATCGTCGACTGGTACGCGGCGACGCTGGTGCGGCGGGAGCCGGTGGTCGAATTCCTGGGAGCGGACGAGCCGGCGAAGGAATTCTTCTCCGGATTCATTCAGAACTGCGACCTGCGCGGCACGACTCTGACGCAGTTTTACAAGCAGCAGATGATCGAGGCGCTGGTGTGCGGCAAGGCGTTTCTCGTGGTGGATTTTCCGCGTGTCGCGGCGCAGCCGCTGACGCGCGCGGACGAAGACGCGCTGGGCCGAAGCCGCGCGTATCTGATGCAGTACGGAGCGGACGAGGTCATCAACTGGAGCTACGACGACAAGGGCGAACTTGACTGGGTGGTGATCCGGACAACGTGGCTGAAGCAGGACGACGTGCGGTCGTTCGGGTGGAAGCGGGAGACGCGCTGGATTCATTACACGCGCGAAACGTTCGCGGTTTACGAGCGCCGCGAGGTGGACGGCAGGAAGCGCATCGAGCTGGTGGATTCGGGGCGGCACGGATTTGCCGATATCGGCCGCGTGCCGGTGTTCGAAGTCAAGGTGAGCGAGGGGTTGTGGCTCGCGAACAAGATCGCGCTGCTGCAACTCGAGCATTTCAACAAGTCGAACGCGCTCGGGTGGGCGCTGACGATGGGGCTGTTCGCGATGCCGGTGATTTACTCCGACAAGGAGTGGAATCAGATCACGGGCGAGAGTTACTACATCCAGCTCGGGCCAAATGACCGGTTCGGGTGGACGGAGCCGGGAGGGAACGTCTTTCAGATCGCGGCGGAGAATCTGACGCGGCTGAAGGACGAGATCTACCGGGTGTCTTATCTCATGCAGCAGGCGGGCGAAGGCAGCTCGCAGCTGCAATCGGGTTTGAGCCAGCAGTGGGATTTCAGCGTCACGCAGGAGATTCTGCGGTCGTACGGCGACACGGTGAAGGATTCGATGCGCAATCTGCTGAACGCGATTGCGCTGGCGCGGCAGGACCGGCTTTCCATCGACGTAACCGGCATGGACGAATTCGACATTACGGACTTCAGCACGGAAGCCGGCGACGCGCGGAGCCTGCTGGCGATGAATATCCAGTCACCAACGCTCAAACGCCAGATTCACAAGCGAGTGGCGCTCAAGTATCTCTCTGACGCGCGTCAGGAGATCAAAACGCGGATCGCGGAAGAGATCGATTCGGCGGAATAAAAGGGGACGGGCAAAACGAACTATGGAAGAGCCAATCAACGTGCAGGGGATTGTGCAGCAGGCGATCGAGGAGTATATGCGGCAGGATACGGCGAAGCGCGAGCCCGCATACAAGGCCGAGCTGCACGAGGAACGCAAGCGGCGCGAGCAGCTCGAGAAGCGGGTGAACGAACTCGTGGAAGAGAACAGGAAGAGCCGCGCGCTGGCCGAGGAAGCACAGCGCAGCAGCAACATCCGGGCGGAGTTGCAGAAGCTGGGAGTCACGAAGGTGGACCTCGCTTACAAGGCCGTGCAGGACGGGATCGTGCGAACGGACGACGGGCGTCTGATCGTGCGCGCAGAGGGCGGCGAACAGCCGCTCGAAGACTACCTGGCAACTTTCGTCCAGGAAAATCCGGAATTTCTGCCGGCGCGGATCGCCGGAGGAACGGGAATGACCGGGACGCAGAAGACGGCGCCACAGCCGGCGGCAGGCGGGATCGATATCGACAGAATCAGCCCCGCAATGAGCAAGGACGAACTGGACCGTGTGCGCCAGGAGATTCTGCGGGTCGCGTCCCAGTCGTTTCGTTAGGGGCGCGGCGGGTGAAACGGCAGTGAGTAACGAGAAAGAAAAAGGAAAACGATGCCTTCAATTACGTCAGCAAACGTAGCAAATGCGATCGTGAAGCTGGTGGCGGCGGATGCCCTGCCGGCGCTGACCGGGAACCTCGTGATGGGGAACCTGGTCAATCGCGATTACGAACCGACACTGGCACAGGCGGGCGACACGGTGAACATTCCGATCGCGCCGCAGCTGGTGGCGAACAACATCGCGGAGGGGGGCGCGGTACAGCCGCAGAACCCGAACCTCGGCAACGCGCAGATCGTGCTGAACACGCACGTGGAAGCGACGTTCCAGATTCCGGATGTCACGAAAGTGCTCGCGGTGCCGGATCTGCTCAAGGTTTACATGCAGCCGGCGGTGGTGGCGATCGCGCAGAAAATCGAGGGCGATCTGCTCAACCTCTACGCGGGCTTCACGGCGAATACGCCGCTCGGAACGGCCGGCACGCCAGTGACCGAGGCGGTGATCGATCAGGCGGAAACGGCGCTGTTCTCGGCGATGGTGCCGGCGAGCGAGCCGAAGTATCTGGTGGTCGACAGCAACACTTACTCGGCCATGCGGCAGATTCCGCGCTTCAGCGAATTCCAGAACACGGGCGACGCGGGCCTGCGCGCGCTGGTGGACGGGACGATCGGCAAGATCAAGGACTTTTTCGTCTTCCGGTCGCAGTATGTGCAGAAGACCGGTTCGTCTCCGGTGAACACGCATAACCTTGCGTTTACCAAGGATGCGATCGGGCTGGTGATCCGCCGGCTGCCGCAGCCCCTGCCGGGGACGGGCGCCATCGCGGAGTATGCCGAGCTCGGCAACTTCGGCATGCGCGTCACGATGAGCTACCAGCCGAACACGTTGTCGCAGCAGTTCACCGTCGACGTGCTCTACGGCTGCGCGATTCTGCGCAACAACTTCGCGGTGCAGGTCAACAGCTAGCAGCGCGGGGAACAGCGGGTTGTGTGGCGGGGACGCAAGGAGCGTCCCCGTTTTATGGAGGGCCAATGGACGTACGAGCGTATTACAAAAAGGTGCGCGAGGCTGAAGAGACGCTCACGGGCGAGCACATCGTGATGGTCAGCTTCGCGACCGCGGAAGGCGGCAGGGAAGGTGTGCGGACCGAGGTCTCCCGGGCGACGGCCGCGAAGCTGATCGCCGAAGGCCGCGCGCGCGTGGCCACGGACGAAGAAGCCGGCGAGTTCCGCGAAGAGATGCGGGTGGCGCGGGAGAAGCATGAACAGGACGAAGCCGCGCGGCGCGTTCAGGTCACGGTGATTCCCTCGCACAAAGTGACGCGACGGAAGGAACGGAGCTGAATATGGCCCTGTTTGTCGACGGTCCGGCCAGCACGATCGACGACCTGACGGATCGGGATTCGGGTCTGCTCGAGGTGGCGCAGCAGAATGGCGTGAATCTTTCGACCAAGCTGCGCCTCGCGATGGAAGAGATCCGCACCGATCTCGAGTTGTGGCTGATGAAGCCGAGACCGACGATCGGCGAGATCTGGAGCCCGACGCTGAAGATCGAGCAGATTGTGGTGACCCCCGAGCTGAGGCGATGGGAGACGATGTACACGCTCGCGCTCGTCTACCGCGACGTGTATTTCACTCAGGTGGTCGATCGTTTCGAGGCGAAGTGGCAGGGTTATGTGGAACTGGCGAATGTGGCGCGCGAGAGCTTCCTTGCGCAAGGTTTGCCGGCGGTGAACGATCCGATTCATCGCGCCGCGGAGCCCGCTCTGGTGTCCGTAGCGGGGACGGGGACAGGCGGAACGTTTTATGCGAGCGTGGCCTGGGTGAATGCCGCGGGCCAGCAGGGAGCGGCGTCCGAGGTTTCTTCGATGACGGTTGCGGACGGAAACGTGATGGTGGTTGCGGCGGTGAATCCGCCATCCAATGCCACCGGGTTTCTGGTATATGCAGGCACGGCGCTGAACGCGCTGGTGCTGCAGACTTCCGTGGCGCTGCCGGTTTCGAGCACTTACGAATACATTCCGGGCCAGATCACATCCGGTCCGGGGCCGGGGCGCGGGCAGAAGCCGGAGTTCTTCCGCCCGACGCCGCGCACGATTCTGAGGGGATGACATGGCGGGAATTACCGGAGCGGTAACCAATGCGCTGGTGGCGATGCTGCAGTCGCCGGAGCAGGGCGTCAATATCCGGCTGACCGCGATGGATCAGGGGGACCCGGCGCTGACGACCATCGGGATTCGGGAAGTGATCGGCTCGAACACACCGGTCGAGATCAGCGAAATGGCGGGTCAGGGACAGTATCCGGCGCTGGCGGTTTATTGCGACAGGATGGCGAACACCCTGAAGGAGAAGTTCCGCGAGTTTTCCGGCACGGCGCATTTCGTGATCGAAGTGAGGCACTCGCAGGCGGTGCTCGCCGGAATTGAGAGCAATCTGCAGACGTATGTGGATGCGGTGTGTGCGCTGCTCGACGATTCGCGCGGGGACTGGGGCGGCGGCGCGTTTTACTCGGGCGGCTACAACATTACTTACGAGGCGGTGGCGCGCGGCGGGAAAAATTATCTGCAGCGCGCGAAGGTTGGG
>DASPQQ010000342.1:0-24873 GCA_035624885.1 Bryobacteraceae bacterium
CTGCACCTCGCGCGCGAGGTCGTCGTAATCGACGGCCTTCGACTCGGTATAGGGCGTCGAGAGAATGATGAACGCCCCTTCGAGCGGCTTCGCGGCAGCGGGCGCCGCCGAAGCATTGCGCCCGGCCTCGAGCAGAATCGAGCCCGCCCCGGCCGTCCGCATCCAGTCCCTGCGTGTCAGTTCCATGGCCAGCGTGCCTCCGTTTCGGCTGTCATCATATCCCACCATGGCAAACTCGTTATAGATGACTAAATTACTGGCGCTCAACCGGGGTGAAATCGCCATCCGGATCATGCGCGCCGCCACTGAGCTGGGCCTCCGCACGGTCGCCGTCTACTCCAAAGAGGATCGCCTCGGCCTGCACCGCTTCAAAGCCGACGAGGCCTGGCAGATCGGCGAAGGCCTCGGCCCTGTCCAGGCTTATCTCGATGTGGAAAACATCGTCGCGCTCGCCAAAGAAAAAGGCGTGAGCCTGATCCATCCCGGCTACGGTTTCCTCTCGGAAAACCCGGCGCTGCCCCGCGCCTGCGAAAAGCACGGCATCACCTTCGTCGGCCCCAGTGCCGACCTGCTCGAAATGCTGGGCGACAAGACCGCCGCGCGCAAACTGGCCGAACGCGCCGGCGTGCCCATCGTTCCCGGCACCGAAGACGCCATCGACAATCCCGAAGAAGCCCGCGCCATCGCGGAGAAGATCGGTTTCCCGCTCATCATCAAAGCGGCTTTTGGGGGCGGCGGGCGCGGCATGCGCGTGGTCGAAACGCCGGAGCAGTTCCCGGGACGCCTCGAAGAAGCCCGCCGGGAAGCCGCGGCCGCGTTTGGCAACGGCGCCGTGTTCATCGAGCGTTACATCCGCCATGCGCGCCACGTGGAAGTCCAGATCCTCGGCGATACGCACGGCAACATCGTGCATCTCTACGAACGCGATTGCTCCGTGCAGCGCCGGCATCAGAAAGTGGTCGAAGTCGCGCCGGCCGTCAATCTGCCGCAGGCGCTGCGCACGGGAGTCGCCGAAGCGGCGCTGCGTCTGGCGCGCGAGGCCCGTTACTGCAACGCCGGCACGGTCGAATTTCTCGTCGATGTCGACCGCAACGAGTTCTACTTCATCGAAGTCAATCCGCGCATTCAGGTGGAACACACCGTCACCGAAATGGTCACCGGCATCGATCTGGTGCGCAGCCAGATTCAGGTCGCGCAGGGGTACAGGCTGCACGAGCCGCCCATGTCGATCCCGCTGCAGGCTGAGATCCCGCTCTACGGTTACGCGCTGCAGTGCCGCGTCACCACCGAAGATCCGGAAAACAATTTCACGCCTGATTACGGCCGCATCCAGACGTATCGCTCGCCCGCCGGTTTCGGCGTGCGTCTCGACGGCGGCTCGGCCTACAGCGGCGCCAACATTACTCCGTTCTACGATTCGCTGCTGGTCAAGATCAGCACCTGGGGCCGCGAATTCAACCAGGCCTGCAACCGGATGGACCGCGCGCTGCGCGAGTTCCGCGTGCGCGGCGTCAAGACCAACATCCCGTTTCTTGAAAACGTGGTCGCCAACGAGAAGTTCCGCGGCGGCAACATCACCACGCGCTTCATCGACGAAACACCCGAACTGCTCACCTTCCTGAAGAAGAAGGACCGCGCGACCCGGCTCCTTACCTATCTCGGCGAAACCATCGTCAACGGCAATCCGGAAGTGGCCGGCAAGCCGCGCCCGGCGCAGTTCAAGCCCGCGCCCGTTCCGCCGCACATTTCCGCCGAACCGCCGCGCGGCACGCGCCAGCTTTTAAACGAACTCGGGCCCCGCGAATTCGCCACGTGGATGAAGAACCACGACAAAGTTCTTCTCACCGACACCACATTCCGCGACGCGCACCAGTCGCTGCTCGCCACGCGCATGCGCACCGCGGATCTGCTCGGCATCGCGAACTTCGTCGCGCACAAGCTGCCCGATCTCTTCAGTCTCGAAATGTGGGGCGGAGCCACGTTCGACGTGTCGATGCGCTTTCTGCTCGAAGATCCGTGGCAGCGCCTGCGCAGACTTCGCGAAGCCATTCCGAACATCTGCTTCCAGATGCTCTTCCGCGCCTCGAACGCCGTCGGCTACACGGCCTACCCGGATAACGTGGTGCGCGAGTTCGTGCTGGAAGCAGCGAAGCAGGGAATCGATATCTTCAGAATCTTCGACTCGCTCAACTGGCTGCCCAACATGCGCGTCGCCATCGAAGCCGTTCTCGAAACCGACCGCCTCTGCGAAGCCGCCATCTGCTACACCGGCGACATTCTCGACCCCGCACGCAGCAAGTACTCGCTCCAGTACTACGTCAACAAGGCCAAAGAACTGGAGAAAATGGGCGCGCATATTCTCGGCATCAAGGACATGGCGGGCCTCGTGCGGCCCTACGCGGCCGAGATCCTCATCCGCGCGCTGCGCGACGAAGTGGGCATTCCGATCCACTTCCACACGCACGATACGAGCGGCATCAACGCCAGTTCGATTCTCAAGGCCTGCGATGCCGGGGTTCACGCCGCCGACGCCGCCATCGCATCGATGAGCGGCCAGACCAGCCAGCCGAATCTCAACTCGATCGTCGCCGCGCTCGCCAACACGCCGCGCGATTCCGGCCTCTCGCTCGACGCGCTCAACCAGTGCGCCGATTACTGGGAGATCGTGCGCACCTGGTACGAACCCTTCGATACCGGTCTCCGCACCGGCACGGCGGAAGTTTATCTGCACGAAATGCCGGGCGGCCAGTTCACCAACCTGCGCGAACAGGCCGAATCCATGGGCCTCGGCACGCGCTGGCCGCAGATCGCGAAGATGTACCACGACGTCAACATGGCTTTCGGCGACATCGTCAAAGTCACGCCTTCGAGCAAGGTCGTGGGCGACATGGCGCTGTCGCTGGTCTCGAGCGACATGTCGGTCGAGGAGTTCGCCAATCTCCCCGAAGATCACGATTACCCCGTGCCGCACTCCGTTGTCGACATGTTCGAAGGTTCACTCGGTGAACCGGAAGGCGGCTGGCCGGAGAAGATCGCGCGCGTCATCCTCAAAGGCAAAAGGCCGCGCACCGGCCGCCCCGGCGAGCATCTCGATGCCGCCGATTTCGCCCACATCCGCGAACACCTGCGGCAGGAAATCGGCCGCAAGCCAACCGACGACGAAGTCCTCAGCTACCTGATGTACCCGCAGGTCTTCCTCAAGTTCGACCATTCGCGCCGCACCTACGGCGACGTGGAAGTTCTTCCCACCCCGCAATTCTTCTACGGCATGGCGCCGGGCGAAGAAGTGCCGGTCGAGATCGAACCGGGCAAAACGCTGGTGATCAAGTTCCTGGCGGTGAGCCAGCCGCGTCCGGAAGGCACGCGCACCGTTTTCTTCGAACTCAACGGCCTGCCGCGCGAAGTGGACGTCCGGGATCGCAGCCTCCGCGTCGCGGGCGAACAGAAACAGAAGGCTGATCCATCCGTTGCCGGACAGATCGGCGCGCCGCTGCCCGGCATGGTCGCGGCGGTGGTGGCGAAGGAAGGCAGCCACGTCCAGAAGGGCGACCGGCTGATGGTGATCGAAGCCATGAAGATGCAGACCACGATCTACGCTTCGATCGACGGCAAGGTCTCGAGGATCTGCGCGCACGCGGGCCAGCAGGTGGAAGCGAAAGACCTTCTGGCCGTGATCTCGTAAACTGAGCGTATGCGCTTACTCGTCACAGCACTCCTCGCAGCCAGCACGCTCGCCGCTCAGAGCGGGCCCATCGTCGGATCGTCCAAAGGAATTTTCGATTCGATCAAAGACAGTGTTCTGAAGTCGGCGGAAAAGGTTCCGGAAGAACTGTGGTCGTATCAGCCGACGCCGCAGGTCCGCACCTTCGCGCAGCTGTTCGCGCACGAAGCGGACGGCCAGTACGAATTCTGCAGCGCGGTCACCGGCAAACCGGTCAACAAAAACATCGAAGGCACGGTAAAAGGAAAGGCCAGCATCATCGCAGCGCTGAAAGAAGCCTTCGCCTACTGCGATGCCGCCTTCGCCGGCATGAGCGAAGCCGATGCGGTCAGCACGGTGAATCTCTTCGGCCAGAAAATGACAAAGATCGCCGTAATGGACTTCAACACTGCCCACACCAACGAGCACTACGGCAACCTGGTCACCTACATGCGGCTGAAGAACATCGTCCCGCCCACGAGCCAGAAATAAATCTCACGCAAAGACGCAAAGCCGCAAAGATTTCACGTTTTTCTTTGCGCCTTTGCGTGAGATCAGTTTTCGAGGCCGTTCGCGATACGAAATATCCCATCCTTGATAAGGCTGGCCCCGAAGTTCACAAGAAGACCAAGGCGCCTGTTGGTCAGCCGAAGGTAGGTCAGCAACTGCTTCTTGTGAACCGGAGCGACGGATTCAACCGACTTGATCTCTACGATCACCAGATCCTCCACCACCAGATCGGCCACAAAGCCTGTCCCCAGTTCGATGCCTTCGTAGACTACCGGCACGCCAACCTGCCGAAGAGCCTTCAGGCCACGCTTCTCAAGCTCATATCCGAGAGCCACTTCATAAACCGACTCCAGCAAACCCGGCCCGAGCTGTCTGTGAACCCGATACGCGGCGTCCACAATCTCGTGCGCAACGCTGTTTTCCGTCAGATCTCCCGGCGGCCCTCCATCGCCTTCCACATCGTCACTTCATCCGCGAATTCCAGATCGCTTCCCACCGGCACGCCCATCCCGATGCGCGTCACCCGGATTCCCAGCGGCTTGAGCAGCTTCGACAGATAAACCGCGGTCGCCTCACCCTCCACCGTCGGATTCGTCGCCGCAATGACCTCTTCCACGCCGCCCCGCGCGATGCGGTCCACCAGGCTCTTGATCTTCAGCTGCTCCGGCCCGATCCCGCGCAGCGGCGACAACGCCCCGCCCAGCACGTGATAGAGGCCATGGAACTGCCGCGTCACTTCGATCCCGATGATGTTGTTCGGATCCTCCACCACGCAGATCACCTTGTGATCCCGCTGCGGATCCCGGCAATACTGGCACAGCTCCGCGTCGCTGATGTTGTTGCAGACCGTGCAGATCGTCAGCTTGTCTTTGACATCCAGAATCGACTGCGCGAGGTGCTCCGCATCCCCGCGGCCATGCCGCATGATGTGGAACGCAATACGCTGCGCCGATTTCTGCCCGATGCCCGGCAGCTTGCGGAACTCCGTGATCAGCCGCGCCAGCGGCTCGGCGAAATCCGGCATTGCCTAGAAGAGCCCCGGCGGCAGACCCATCCCGCCCAGCATCCCGCCCATCTTCTTCTGCGCTTCCTGGTCGACCCTCTTCACTCCCTCGTTGCACGCCGCCACAATCAGGTCCTGGAGCATCTCCACGTCGCCCGCGACCTCCGGATCGATCTTCACTGCCAGCACATTCTTGTGGCCGTCCATCGTGACGCTCACCATGCCGCCGCCGGCCGTGCCATCCACGCGGATCTGCGCGATCTCCGCCTGCAGACGCTCCTGCATCTTCTGCGCCTGCTGCATCATCGCCTGCATGTTTCCGGGCATCTTCATCTCGTTTACTCCTTCAGGTTGCGGACGGTCCGCACTTCGCCGCCGAACAGTTCTCGAAATCTCTTCACTTCCGGATGCGACAGCGCGCGCTCCGTCACTTCATCTTCCTTCGCCGCCGCCGTCTGGATGGGCGCCGCGGCCGGCTTCACGTCGCCGAACAGAACCTTGAACCTCTGCCCCGGCATGCCGAGCTGCTTCAGCGCGGTCGAAATCTCCTCGCGTCCCAGATCGAGCTGAAACTGCTTCGACGTGGTTATCTGCAGTTCGCCGTTCACCATCGCGACTTCGGACTGCGCAATCGCATCGGCCGAAAATTTCAGTCCCGCGGCCATCATGGCCGAATGCAAATCCGCCCGCCAGTCGCCCGAAGTTACCGGCTTCGCTGCTGGTGGACCTGCGGCTTCAGCCGCGGCCTTCTTCGGGACCACCGGAGTGCTGCCTGTGGACGCGACTTTAGTCGCGTTTGGCGCACTCACCGGACCCGCACCTTTAAGCGCGGCCGGCGCCGCTCCCAGCGAAGCCAGCGCCTCTTCAATCGGCACCAGCTTCCCGGCCTGCACCATCTTCAACAACCCGATTTCCAGATGAAACCGTGGCTGCAGGGAAAACTGCAATTCCCGGAACAAATCCAGAGCCAGTTGCAGATACCGCGTCAGATCCTCTTCGCTGAACCCAGCCGCAATGTGCCCCAGCTCCGCCTTCTCCGCCGCGCTCGCCGTCACGAGGCGCGAATCGACGCCTGAAATCTTCGTCACCAGCAGATTCCGCAGATACCGCGCCAGCTCCCGCGCAAAATGCTGCGGGCTCCCGCCGCTCCGCTCCAGCTCATCCACCACGGTCAGCACTGCGTTCCCATCCAGATTCGCCAGTGCCGTCGTCACCTGCGCCATTGCATCCAGCGAAAACGCGCCGAGCAGCGACCGCACCTGCGCCGCGTCGAGACGATTCCCGCACGAAGCAATGGCCTGATCGAGCGCCGAAAGCGAATCGCGCACCGAACCCTCGCCCGCCTGCGCCAGCACCGCGAGCGCCTCGTCGTCCGCATCGATCCCCTCGCGCGCGCAGATCTCGCGCATACGATCGATCAGATCGTTGAAATCCACGCTCCGGAAACTGAAATGCTGGCAGCGCGAAGCGATGGTCGCGGGAATCTTGTGCGATTCCGTGGTGCACAGAATGAACACCGCCCACTCCGGCGGTTCCTCGATCGTCTTCAGCAGCGCGTTGAACGCTTCGTTCGTGATCTGGTGCGCTTCGTCGATGATGAAAATCTTGTAACGGTCGCGCGCCGGCTGATACCGCACGTTCTCGCGCAGCTCGCGCATTTCGTTGATGCCCCGATTCGACGCCGCGTCGATCTCGATCACATCGACAGAGCCGCCCGCCGCGATCTCCAGGCAGCTCGCGCATTCGCCGCAGGGACGGTCCGTGGGCCCCTTGATGCAGTTCAGACACCGCGCCACGATGCGCGCCGTCGTCGTTTTCCCCGTGCCGCGCTGTCCCGAAAAAATATACCCGTGCGCGATGCGATTCTGCTCAATCGCGTTCCGCAGCGTGGTTTTGATGTGCTCCTGGTTCAGCACATCGTCGAAGGACTGCGGACGATACTTGCGGGCGATGACCTGATACATGGAGATTACGTCAGGCTCCGGGTGATCCGCGGCACACGAGCTAAACCACTACCGTTGCTTCCTTCCGAACCTGGCGGGTTTGCAGCCGCCCATTGCACGGAGCCCGAAACCTGACGGCTTCATGGTAGCAAAGCGGTGTCTATTTTCTTCGTGCCGGCGGCTTCTTCGTCCACGCCGGCCGCGCGGGCGAATTCGCCAGTTCCACCACCGCCGCCTCCGCGCCCCGGTCCACCGCCGCCAGATTCCCGTAATCGAGCTTTTCGGCCGTATCGCCCGGTCCGTGATAATCCGGAAACTCGAACGCCACCACGAACGTGGTGTCCACCACGCCCTTCAGCGCAAACGGAAAGTTATCGCTTCGGTTGAAAAAATCGTCCTCGTCGGGGCGGTGATAGATGTGAACGCCGGCTGAGTTCACTGCCTCGCCGATCATCGTGCCCAGGTTGGAATAGCCTGTCCCGGTCATGGCGAACGTCCCCACCTCCGGCCCGGAAGTCGAATCGGTCCGTCCCAATTGTTCGAGGTTGATTTCCGCGACCGTGTTCTTCAGCGGAACCAGCGGATGCTGCACGTACCAGGAACTGCCCAGCAAACCTTCTTCTTCTCCGTAGAACGCAATGAACAGGATGCTGCGCTTTGGGCGCTCCGGCCTTGCCGCCAGCGCCGAGGCAATCTCGACCACCGACGCCGTGCCGCTGGCATTATCGTTGGCGCCGGGAAAGAGCGTTCCCTTGCTGCGTCCCAGATGGTCGTAATGCGCGGAAAGAATCACATATTCGTCGCGCATCACGGGATCCGAGCCGCGCAGGATCGCCGCCACATTGTGAGGCCCCCGCTCCCGGCTCGGGCCCTGGAAATAGCTGCCATGGTCGGCAGGTTCGAGCCCCGCTGCCTCAAATTTCTTCGCAAGGAACTCCGCCGCCTGATCGAGGCCGTAGGAGGGCGTGAGCCGCCCCTCCAGTTGCTCCGACGCCAGATAAGTCACATCCTGGCGCAGCGCCGCCGCGTCCTGCCCGAACGCCGCGCCCGCCAGCGCGAAAACCAGCAGCGCCTTCAACCCGGAATGCCTTTCAATCGTGAATCTTCCATGCGGCCAACCGGACAGCCGGCGCAAGCCCCTTGATCGAGAGACGCGGCAGACCTCCTGCATGGTTTCGGGATCGAATCCGCCGTGCCCGGAACCGGCGCCGGGGTGCAACCGGCCCGCCGCGCCTACTTCGTTTTCTCCGGATGCAGCGTGACCTTGAGCACGCGCCAGTTGTTCATATCGGCGACATAGAGGGTATTCTCCGCCGGGCATGCCAGCGCATGCACCCAGTTGAGCTGCCCTTCGCCGCGCCCCGATTCGCCGAAGTAGCCGAGAATCTTCCCGTCGAGCGTCATCTTGTAGATCCGCCCGGGCTCCTGATCGGACGTGTAAATATACTGCGTCGGCGTGTTCGTGATGCAGATCGTCCAGGGCTGCGTTTCATCTGGGGGATTGGCAGTTGCATTCCCCAGCACCGGATGCCGCGACTTGTCATACGGCACGTTCAGAAACAGGAACTTCTGGAACTTCCCGTCGCGGTCGAACACCTGAATCCGGCGATTTCCGCGATCCGCGACATACACGTTGTTATTCCGGTCGATGCCGATATTGTGCGGCGTATTGAACTGATTCGGATTCTCGTTGGCATGCTGCCCGCTCACGCCGCGCTCGCCCCACGACTTCACCCACCCGCCGTTCTTGTCGAACTTCGCCACGCGCGAATTCACGTAACCGTCGCTGATGTAGATGCTGTCGTCGGAATCCCACGCCACGTCCGTCGGCGCGCGGAACATGCCGTCGATATGCACCGGTGCGGGCCGGTTGTTGCCGCCGCGGCCGAGCCCGTTGCCCTTGTACCAGTCGGGCTCATCCGGACCCTCGGGCCTGCGTCCCAGATTCATCAGCACCCGCCCCGCCGGGTTGAACTTCACCACCGCATGCGTGCCCTTGTCGACGATCCACAGATTGTCGTACCTGTCGAAGCGCGCGCTGTGCGCATAGCCGAGCCCGTACACACCCTTGCCGATCTCGCGCACGAACTTGCCCTGTTCGTCGAATTCCAGCAGCTGCGTGCTCGAATTCCCGTACAGCGGACCCACGCCCGCGCTTCCCTGGTGATTCACCAGCACCACGTGGCCCTTCGAATTCACCGCCACGCCCAGAACCTCGCCCAGGTTCATATCGCCAGGCAGCTTGAAGAAGTCGTAATTGATGTCGACGGGGATCTTCGGAGCCTGCTGCGTCTGCTGCGCGAAAAGCGGCGCAGCCAGCAGCGCAAATGTAAGTAATCGCATGGGGTGTCCTTTCGAATGCAAAGTGTAACACCACGTTGGGGATGCGGCTTCAACCGCGTTCAAACGATCCCAACGCGGCTGAAGCCGCATGCCCAGACCGGTACCGGTGGTTAATGCCGACCGCTGTTGTACAGTCGCGTTACCTCGCGGAGAATGGAGCGATCCATTTCCGCAATGGTCGCCTTCCGGCGCCGCGAACGCAGGCAGCCGGCAACCTGATCGAGGCAGGTCCGAGGGAAGAGGCTCGCAGGCCGGAGCAGAATCCCGTCTTTCGTTTCCTCGATGGAGAATTCAGTGCCAGGGCCCCACGCGCGCGAAGCCCGGATACTGCGGGGCAGGACGATCTGGCCCTTTGTCGAAAGTCGCGTGGTTTGCATTGTCGACACCAAGGCCATTATCTCTCGAAGACAGCGCTCAACGATGGTGAAACGCCCTGGCAGTCCCGGACTCGGAACCGGAAACGCCGCCCACCCATCCTGTAGCCATCCCGTTGACCCTGCACCTCGAACTCTCGATCGGCAGCCTTTCTCCGGATTCAACATCCAGAGCCTGAAGCGTGCCGAAATATCCGCTCGAGAGACCACAGAAGCCCGCCCGCCACAGAAGCAGATACTTCGAGTCCGGTGACCACTGAACTCTGGAGGACTCCGCTTTCCCAAGATTCCGCCGGACTGATAGGTCACGGGCATCCAGCAAAAGGAGCTGGACCGGTAAGTCGAACGTGAGCATTGCGACCCATCTGCCATCAGGCGACCAGGCCGCAGCACTTCCCTTCCAGAGCACTTCGACTCGATGCCTCTCCAGATCGATCCGCCCGAGTTGGCCTCTGCTGGCAATGCCAACGGCGCGCAGACCGTCCGGCGAGAAGCTCAGGTCGTGCCACGAAGAAACATAGTCGCAGCCTGCTTCGAGGTTGTCGGCGGCCTTCTCAGCGTTACCGTGGACATCCACAACGAACAGGCCGCACTCTTTGATTGGACCGCTTGCCCGGATACCGGGGACGAGAGCCGTTACGCGCTTTGGGTCAAATGACGGGCCGCCCACAAAGGCTAGGCCACGGGGTTCGGGAAGTACGCGATGCTTCGGGATTCGAGATCCATGCACGCGAGCCGCGACCCTCCTTCCGCCAGGGCCCCCGCAAATCCACAGACAGCCTGGCCGTCCGTGGTCAAAGTGTAGTAACTGATCGCGCCCGGAAGATCGATTGTAGTCGCAGACCCATCGAATGGGAATACGACGAGCCTGCTGCCGGACAGCCATGCTGCGCTGTAGTGGCCTTTCGGCGGCTTCCGTGTACGAGCCGAACCCGGAAGTGAACAGCCCGTCATCGCCATCGCGAGGCACGTAGCAGCAAGAAACGATGTGAGACCACGCGGGGGCACGGTGCACCTCACATCCGCGGCGTGTAGTGCCGCTTCAGCCACTGCGACAACCCATCGAGCCCCGGGAACAGCACCCGCTCAGTGATGTTCGATTCATCCAGCTTGTCCCGCACTTCCCACTTCAGCTCTTTCGGAATCACGATCTTCTTCCAGAGCCCCGGATGCGCCGCGAGCCAGTCATCCATCGTCAGATCCGCCCGCGAGAGCACCGAAAAATACGCGAACTGGTTCACAATCCGGTCGTCGAGCGAAGGCGGCTCGAAGAACATCACAAAATCCGCCCCGCCCGGGCTCGACAGCCCGTCCAGATCGCGCAGAGAAGCGAAGTTCTCGGAAAGCATCTCCACCGTGAAGATCTGCGCGCCTTCGCGCTCAAGCACCTCGCGCACGCGCCGCGGCAGCAGCTGGTGCGCTTTCGAGTAATCCACTTTCCACACCGCCCCGTCCACGTCCTGCCTGTCCATCTCCCACGTGGCAAAATGCAGCGCCACCATCGGCGAGTAAGTCCAGTCCAGCAGCCGCGTGGGCAGCCCGTGATGCTGCGCGACCGAAAGCCAGTGCCACAGCGAATCCTGCTCGACCACCGACCGGTGCGCATACTTCTTGAAATTCCGCAGCAGATGCGGCTCAAGCCGCAGATACGGACCGCCCAGCCGCATCAGCCCGGTCACCAGCCGGTGACTCGCATCCGTCGCGCCGCGGAAGGCATGGCGCGAGCGGTGCCGCTGGATCGTCGCATCCCACGAATCCGCGAAGATCTTCTCGTGCAGATCGGACCACGATGTAGCGACTTCGATGCTCATCAGACCAGGCGGTACAGCAGGAAATCGATGATCGTCAGCAGCACACTCCCGACGACCGCCGTCATCAGCCCCGACACCCGGAACCCGGGCACCATCGCCGAAGCCAGCATCAGCATCAGCCCGTTGATCACGAAGTACAGAATCCCGAGCGTCAGGAAGATGAACGGCAGCAGAACGATCTTCAGGAAAATCCCCACCGTCGCGCCCACAAACCCGATCACAAAGGCCGCAATCAGCGCCGAGCCGAAGTTCTCCACCTCGATGCCGGGAAGAATATTCGCCACGATGAGCAGCCCGACCGCGCTCAGCAGCCAGTGAATCACCCATCGCCGTATCATCAGTCGGTCCCCCTACCGGATAGTACGTTCGAACTCGGCGAAACGATCCTCGAGATCGCTCTCGAGCCGCGCTTTTTCGTTGTTGCGCAGAAAGTCGACGCACAGCGGCGTCTGTTTCCCGCCGGCGCAGGCCGAAACCGGAGCGGAGTAGCTTCCCTTCGTCCAGTAGCTCGCGCCGGGAGCGAACGAATACTCGATGCTGTTCCGCGCCATCTCTTTCAGATCGGCGTAAGTAAGCCCGTAACTCAGCACCGCGCGCTGGTATTCATTCGTGAGCTGGCCGCGCGAAACGCCCTCGTCGTCAGTCGAAAGCGCCACAGCCACGCCCGCTTTGCGATAGAGCGGAAAAGAATGCTGATCGCCCCTGATCCCCAGAATTCCGTCGTTGCTCGTCAGATTGATCTCGACGAGCACATGCTTGTCCCGCATCTCCTTCATCAGGCCCGCCGGGTCGTCCTCATACATGATGTCGACCCCGTGCCCGATGCGTTCCGCATGCCCCAGCTCCACCGCCTCCCGGATATGAAACTTCAGCCCGTCCGGAGGCACCAGCCCCGGCGCCAGCTCACCCGCATGCAGCGCCACATGCACCGCCGGATACACGCGCTTCGCGTAGTCGACCATCTTCATCTGCAGGTGATAATCCTTCATCGACGTGACGCCGTCCTCCGCCTGCACGAAGTTCACGCCCGCCACGCGCGGATCCGCCGTCGCAATCGCGAACCCCGCAATCACCTGCGCAAAAACCTGCTCCTTCGGCGACTCTCTGAGCACCTGGTAAACGTAATGCACCGTGACCCTGCAGGCCGGCGTATTCGACATGGCGAGGCAGCCCAGCGTCTTCCGGCGCGCCGCCTCGAGGGCGTCCACGCGCGAGCGCGCCGCTTCCACCAGTTTCGAAAGGCCGCCCGCTTCCAGCTTCTGGCGCGTCACGTCGAAATCGTCGTCGAGGCCCGCCTTCGTGCCCAGCTCGGAAATGGCCCCGCTGCCTGAAAGCACCATCAGCTCGAGATACGATTCGTTCTGATCCGCCGCCCGCTGCACCACTTCAGCCACGTAATCGCCGGGGTCCACCGGCCCGAACTTGCCGAACGCGGCAAAGAAATGATCGTGCCCGGATTCCTTCCCGGGAACGAAATTGCGCATGGAGAGGCTGTCGATCATGGCGTTGCGCAGATTGTTGTCGGTTTCGGTCTGCGCCGCGTCCACCTTGTTCCCGCCGCACGGCGGGGCCACGATTTTGAGCTGCGCTTTGTCGATGCACAGATGCTGCTCCGCCGCGGCTTTCAGAAACGTCTCCGCGTAAATCGCGCCGGAAAGATGGTTGTGCAGGTCGCCGCCTTTCGGCATCCGGTACAGGAAGGCGTAGAGCTCGAGCGGGTTCTTCTTCAGTTCCGCGAATCGTCTCTCGATTCCGGCCGGCGAGGGCGTCAGCGGAACAGGTTGAGAGAACGCGGCTGTGGCCGCGAACAAGAGTGCGACGAAAGCCCGGAGCATCCCTCTATGATCGCAGGCCGGACTTTGTCACGGACACACCCAAACTCGCATCAATTTCATTATTCCGAGCCCTTATGCCATAGTGTCCTCCGCCCACGTCGATTCGGGTCCTTTGCGAGAAGAGGCATCGCGCGGATACCGGTGATGATGAGTTCCGCTTCTATTCAAGCCGCGAACAGATTAAGATTGACTAGGGCATGGGCGAAACTTCAGCGAAACCGTATCAGCTTAAGGGCACTGACTCTCCCTGGTATCGCGGCTGGGAGTTAACCGAAGCGGAGCGAGATCGCTTCCGCCTCAATACGCTCCGGTCACAGGCGGAGAAATCAAAGGCGATGCGTGGGCATTATGCCGACGTAGCCCATCCGATTCCGAACCCGCGCCTGAATATCGACTCACTCATGCCGCAGATGCTGCCAAACGGCCTTCGCTCCCTGAGTCTGTTCTCGGGCGGCGGTGGCCTGGACATCGGATTTGATCGTTCTGGTTTCGACCACGTCGCCAGCTACGACATTCTGGAAATTGCAGGCGCGACGCTTCGATCAGCCAGGCCGAACTGGAAGGTATTCAGCGGAGAGAGCGGCGACGTCTGCCAGGTCTCGTGGCAAAAATATCGAGGCGAAGTAGACGTTCTTCATGGCGGTCCACCGTGTCAGCCCTTCAGCCACGCTGGCTATCGATCTGGCGCACAGGATATCCGGGACATGTTTCCGGAGCTCGTGCGAGCCGTTCTGGAGGTGGAACCGCGTGCCTTCGTCGCGGAAAATGTCACTGGCCTGGCGACGACACGATTCAGGAGGTATATCAGCGACACGATCTTCAAGCCGCTGAGTCGTAAGTACCAGATCGAGATGTTCACCCTCGAAGCAGCCTCCTTCGGTGTGCCACAACGCCGGAAGCGCGTCTTCTTGATTGGCTTCCAAAGGAAGGCAGACGCACAGCGCTTTGCTCGGCCGCAGGGGACACATACCTTTGACAGGGACATCGCAGGTGGACTCCTGGCGGGAACCAGAGAGGTGCCGGAGTTACTGAGAACAATGGGGGCGCGAGAGGCGCTGGGGCTTCCCGACATTGGATATGACAGTCTGGCGCCGACAATTCGAAGCGGGCTGACTGGCCCACGCCACACAACGAGCGTCCTGAATTCGGTGACGGCGAAAAAACAGTGGAGCGCTCTGAGGATTTGGCCGAACGGCGTGGGAGAAACGCGCGAAGCCGCCGCGATGTTCCCCGCCGCGGGTGGGCACTACCGCCTCTCAATTCCCGATTGCATGGTCCTGCAGGGTTTCCCCGAAGACTGGCCGATCAAGCCGCCCGTCTACCAGGCGCTGGGTCTGATCGGAAACTCAGTCGCGCCGCCTATGGGATATCACGTTGCGCTGGCAGTGGCACGTTCGCTTGGGGCTGTGCAGCGGCCAGCCACTGACGTACCAGCTCTCGCAGGCGGAGCGCATGGTCGCGCGTGATCTGTTCCCAATTGGCGAAGTATGCCGCTGGAATATGAGGATTGTTTAACGTTGACCCGCGCTCGATAACGTACCGTGCGCGATCCCTGAGGATGATGAGCATTTGAGCGGGGCTGTAGCCCACGGGCTTCTCTTCTCCGCGACGGCCAACTTCCTTGACATCCATCAACTCCCGATATCGCTTTGCCGAATACTGCGCCTTGTGGAGCCGCCGGGCGTCCTCCCGGGTATAGACGTCTTTCCGCCCGACAATCGCATACATGACCTGCTCGTTGATGAGTTCCGGGACATATCTGGCGAGTTCGAAGTCGGCCGCAATGTACTGCCACTGCTTTTCGATCCAGGGCGCCATCGATGCCGGGCTCCCGTATTTGCAGTGGTGCAGGGCGTTATCGCGGTAGACGGCAATCAGCCAATGCTTGTTCTTCCACTTCGCTATGTGGTCGGGGCCAAAATCCCGCACGGTGCTGATGGATCCGCTTTTGGTCGTGACAGACTTGAGTTCAAATTCCAGCGTGTGGCCGTCGATGTAAGAATGGCGTCCGTGCCGTGTCTGGAGCGGTTCGGAGGACGTTCCAGGTTGAACAGATCAACGATTCTATTTTCGCGGGCATCGTCCTGGGCTGTCACCTTCAAGACAGTGTATATTGAAACGCTGGTGGCAGATCAGGATGCCCTGACGCCGCCGTATGCGAATCATTGGCATGGTACGAGCTCCGCACCAGCGGTCCGGCTTCCACATGCGAAAAGCCCATCGCCATGCCCGCGCGCCGCAGTTCATCGAACTCCGCCGGCGGCACGTAGCGCACAATCGGCAGATGTTTCGGCGAAGGCCGCAAGTACTGGCCGAGCGTCAGAATATCCACGCGATGCGCCACCAGATCCCGCATCACGGCAAGCACTTCCTCCGTCGTCTCGCCGAGCCCCAGCATCAGCCCGGATTTCACCGGCGTCCCGGGCCCCAGCTCTTTCGCATAGCGCAGCATCTCGAGCGACCGCTCATAGCGCGCGCCCAGCCGCACCTGGCGATACAACCGCGGCACCGTCTCCGTGTTGTGGTTCAGCACATCGGGCCGCGCGTCCATCACCATCTTCATCGCGTCGTGCGAGCCCTGAAAATCCGGCACCAGCACTTCCACTTTGCAAAACGGCACGCGCTCGCGGATGGCTTCGATCGTCAGCTTGAACAGTTCCGCGCCGCCATCCTTCCGGTCATCCCGATTGACGCTCGTCACCACCGCGTAGCGCAGCCCCATCAGAGCCACCGCTTCCGCCACGCGCCGCGGCTCGTCGTAATCGACCGGCAGCGGGCCGCCCTTCTGCACCGCGCAGAATCCGCAGCGCCTGGTGCACACGTTGCCCAGAATCATGAACGTCGCCGTCCGGTGATTCCAGCACTCGCCCACGTTCGGGCAGGCGGCGCTTTCGCAGACCGTATGCAGCTTCAGGTCCGTGATCAGGTCTTTGAGTTCGCGGTAATTGTCTCCCACCGGAGCCGCTGCGCGCAGCCATTTCGGCCGCTGCGGCGCCTGTGGCGTAATCGAAACCAGCACTGATTTCAGTCTATCTGATTGACCGCGTTTCGAGGCTTCTGCCCGCTCAGCACATCGATGATGCTAAACGCCGCCGTCCGCTCGATCTCGAGCCGCACCTTCGCCACCGCCGACCCGAGATGCGGCGTAAACAGCGTCTTGTCCGTCAGCCGCAGCAAACGCGGCGAAATCTCCCGCGGACGATCCGCCCGCGCCCAATCCTCCATCTCGAACACGTCCGCCGCATAGCCCGCCAGATGGCCGGCAACCAGCGCATCCGCGACCGCCGCCTCGTCCACCACCGATCCACGGCTCACATTGATCAGAAACGCGCCCGGCTTCATCTCTGCGATCGTCACGCGATCAAGCAGGTGCAGTGTTTCCGGAGTCAGGGGCAACAGGGGAAGTACGAAATCGCTCGCGGCCAGCAGTTCGCCGAGCGGCACGCCCGAATCGACGTCATGGTGCAGCACATGGCACCCAAACCCTCCAAGCATGCGCTCCAGCGCCTTCCCCACCTTCCCGTAGCCGATGATTCCCACCGTCGAACCCGTGAGACCGGTCCCATACAAGACCGGCCGCCATCCCTCGAACCCTCCGCTGCGAATCAGCGCATCGCCCGCCGCCACGTTCCGCGCAAGGCCCAGCATCAGGGCCAGAGCCAGTTCCGCCGTCGGCTCCGTCAGCAAATCCGGAACGATCGTGAACCAGACGCCCCGGCGTGTGCACGCCTCCACATCGAAATTGTCGAAGCCCTTCAGCGCCGCGGACACCACCTTCAGTCGCGGGCGCATCGCCAGAAAATCCTCGTCGATCAGATCCGGCATGAAGACCATCAGCGCCTCGGCGTCGAAGGCATTCTCCATCGCACCGATCGTCACTTCGCCGTGGCCTGCCAGCAGATCGAGGATCTCCGGATGAACCGGCTGCGTCACCACGATCTTCACGCAAACACCTCCATCACCTTCATGCGCCGCCGCAGCGTGCCGCTGGCAAGGTCCACGATCGTTACCAGCATCCAGGTGAGCAAAACGTATGCCATCATCTGCCGGTAAAAGAACAGCTGTTGCGCGTTATACAACGCCTGCCCGATCCCGCCTGCCCCGATCACCCCCACAATCGTCGCCGCCCGCACGTTCCACTCGAAGCGAAACAGCGTGTGCACCGCAAGCGGACCGAGGGCCAGCGGCAGAAAGCCCATGGCAGCGACCGCCACGCGTGGCGCGCCCGTGGCTTCGAGCGCCCGCACCGGAGCCGCCGGAATGTTCTCGAACGACTCCGCGTACAACCTTCCCAGTGCGCCGGTCGCGTGGAACGCCAGCGCCAGAACCCCGGCTTTCGGCCCGATCCCGATCGTCGTCACCAGGACGAGGCCCCATACGACTTCCGGAATCGCGCGCAGCGCTTCGAGAAATCGCCGTACGGGCAGCGAAATCCAGGCCGGCGCCAGATTGCGCGCGGCGAGCAGCCCCAAAGGCACGGCCGCGGTCATGCCGATCAAAGTCCCGCCCAGCGCGATCTCCAGCGTTTCCCCGAACAACCGCGGCAGCTGCCCGATTGCGTCCGATGGCAGCTCCGGAGGCAGCATGCGCGCGAAGGTCCCGAACGCATGGGACATTGCCAGCATCGCCGGCCGGTTCATCCAGAACGCCGCCGCTCCGATCGGGAGCAGCACCATCACCGCGAGGGGCCGCCGCTTCAATAAACCCGCAGCCTGGTCGACCAGCGCCACCAGCACAATCAGCAGCAGAATGAGAGTCGTCGTGCGCCGGTAATCGAGCGCGTTCAGCGTTCCCACCAGTTCCGTGCCGATTCCTCCGCCGCCCACCGCGCCCACAATCACCGAAGCCCGCAGCGCGCTCTCGAATTCGTAGAACCCGTAACTCAGCACGTCCTTCGAACGCAGCGGCAGCAATCCGAACATCGCCACCGACAATCGCGCCGCACCCGTGGCGCGCAGCGCGTCCACCGGCTCTTTCGGCGCCGCGAGGAAGAGATCGGCGAAGATCTTTCCCATCGCGGCGCTGTAGAAGATCGCCAGCGCCAGCGTGCCCGCCGCCGGCCCGATTCCCACCATCACGACGCAGAAAATTGCCATCGTGAGATCGGGTATCGAGCGGAAGGCCGCGAGCAGCCGGTAAATTATCCGCCCTCCGGGCAATCCCGCGCCGGCCCACGTGCCCGCCATCAGCCCCGCCAGGATCGCGATGAAAATCCCTCCCGCCGCCATCTCCAGCGTCTCGCCGATCGGCGTCATCATCGCGCCCAGGTAATGCAGCGAGAAGTACGGCGGAAAGAACTGGCCGAGGATGTTCATCAGATCCCTTCCTGCAGGAAGGCGGGGTCGGAACTGTCCATCGCGATGCGCCCTTCGCGCAGTTCCACAATGCGCCCGAAGTGGCGATGCGCCAGCTCCGTCTGGTGCAGCGAACAGAGCAGTGTCACGTTGCTCTCCCGGGCGAGGCCCGTGAGCAGATCGAGGATCTGGTCGCTGCGCTCGGGATCGAGCGACGCCACCGGTTCATCCGCCAGCAGCAGCACCGGCCGCTGCACCAGCGCCCGCGCAATCGCCACGCGCTGATGCTCCCCGCCCGAAAGCCCCGCGGTGCGTGCATGCAGCTTGTGAGCGAGCCCCACGCGCGCCAGCGCGGCCCGCGCTTCTTCCACTTCCGCCGCCGAAGGCCGCAGGAGAAAACGCAGCGCCCGCCACGAGGACCATCGCCCCAGCGCGCCGGCCATCACATTCTGCAGCACGCTCAGCTCATCCACCAGATCGTGGCGCTGCGAAACCACGGCCACGCGGCTTCTCAGGTGGCGCAAAGCCCGGCCGCGCAGCCGGGACACATCTTCCCCTGCCACGCGCACCATCCCCGCCGCCGGTCTTACAAATCCGTTGATGACGCGAAAGAGAGTCGTCTTGCCCGTGCCGCTCGGCCCGAGCACAGCCACACGCTCACCCGGACGTACCGAGAGCGAGAGATCCTCGAGAACCCTGTGTTCCGGTCCGTACCGGACCGAGAGTCCGCTGATTTCAAGCACGCGTCATAGCATCTTCAGTTCGCGCGCGATGCGGGTAATATCGGCGTACTCCGCATCGTCGGCGCGAACGAAATTCTTTCCCCGCAGAATCCCGAGCACCACGTCATCCCTGCCTTCTTTCAGACTGGTGAATGCGGTGACGAACTTCTCGCGGCGGCCGGCATCGATGTCCTTCCGCGCCACCCAGACATAATCGACAAACGGCGGCGAAGTGTAGAAGACCCGAACCTTGCTGCCGTCAATCTGCTTCTCCGCCACCATGGCCCGGAAGACCGTCTCATCGAGGGCGCCCGCATCCACCGCGCCCGCTTCCACCGCCTTCGCGGTCGCCGGATGACTCCCCGTATACCGGAACTGCAGATTGTGATCCACATCCACGCCGGCCTTCTTCAGTTCCGCGTAAGGAATCAGATGGCCGCTGGTGGAATTGATATCTCCGAAAGCAAAGCGCTTGCCCTTGCAATCCGCCGGTTTCTGAATGGCAGGGGAGGTGGTGATGAACAGCGAATGAAAATTCCTGTCGTCCTGGCGCTGCACGAGCGGAAGCACGCCATACGACGCATGCGCCTTCACATACGTCAGCGCCCCGAGATACGCGAAATCGAGCGATCCATTGCCCAGCGCTTCCACGGTGGCGTTGTAATTCGTGGGGATGATCAGCTTCACATCCTGCCCCAGCGCCTTCGCCAGATAATCCCGCAACGGAGCCTTCTGATCGATTGCAACCTGCGTAGCACCAGCGTCGGGAATCATGCCGACGCTGACCGAACCCGCGGCCTTCAACCTGCTGGCCGCGACTGCGGCTGCCATAGCCTGCAGTAACTCACGACGGGTCACGGAAAACATGCCCGCCAGCGTACCACGTTTGTCTGAAGCAACCTGTTTCAATTCAATGACGGTAAAACGAGTTCCGGCCGCAGATTCAGCCACTGCAGATCGTGCCCGCGCGAGCCTTCGAGCGCCGCTTCGGGAATCATGCCGATCAGTTCGCTGCCCGCGATCTCGAGGCGCCGCTCCGCGCAGCGCCGCGCCACCGCGTCGAACACCACCCACAACGGCGTCTTCTCGAAATCGACCAGGTTGATCGACACCTGCACCTCGCCGCGTGACTCAAGCGGCAACCCGATCGCCTTCACCGCCGCCAATCCCCCCGACGATTCGCGAATCTCCCGCGCCATCGCTTTCGCCGCGCCGAGATCCCTCGAGCGCAGATTGATGTTCCACGCCACCAGAAACTTGCGCGCCCCCACCACGCAAACCCCGGCCGACGGATGCCGCCCCTCGCCCACATCCGGCTTCAATCCCTCGGGGACCATCCGCCGCACATTTTCAAGCCGCGCGCATTCCGCGCGCCGCGCCGCTGCTTCGTAAAAGTAAACCGGAATCCGCAGTTCCGCCCAGATGCGCTCGCCCAGCGCATGCGCCAGATCCGCGCATCCCGGAGGCACAAACGGAACCACATCCGCCGCGCCCAGCCGTGGATGCACGCCCGCGTGCCTGCGCAGATCGATCCGCTCCGCCGCCGTCCGCACCGCGCGGAACGCAGCCTCCCCCGCGGCCTCCGGAGATCCGATGAAAGTCAGCACCGAACGGTTATGATCCGGATCCGAAGTCGTATCGAGCAACTGCGCGCCGGCCACGCTGCGCACCGCCTCGCCGATTGCCGACACCACCACCGGATCGCGCCCTTCCGAGAAATTGGGCACGCACTCGACCGTCATACCCGTTTGTCGTTTCCCGGCCGGACGCCGCGCGTCAGCGCGCCCGGCAACAGCTTCAGCGCCAGCACCGCGATCTTGTACTTCCAGTCCGGCACCACGATCGGCCCGCGTCCGTTCTCGAGAGCCCCGAGCGAAGCCTCCACCACGTCATTCGCCTTCAGCCAGAGAAACGGCGCCACGCCCGCTCGCCCAGCGCTGGCCGACGTGTGAAACAGCGTCCCGTGGAAATCCGTTTCGGTGAATCCCGGACAGAGCGCCTGCACCCGCACCTTCGACCCCACACCCTTCAGCTCCGCATCGAGCCCCAGCGTGAACGAATTCATCCACGCCTTCGTGGCGCAGTAACTCACATTCCCCTGGTTCTGCCCGAATGCCGCCACGGACGACACATTGATCACCCCGCCTTTGCCGCGCGCCACCATCCCTCGCAGCGCCGCGTGCGTCAGCTTCACGGTTGCGAGCACATGCACGCGATGCATCGCTTCCTGCCCCGCTTCCTCCGCGATCCAGAACCTGCCGACGGTCCCGAACCCGGCGTTATTCACCAGCACTTCCAGCCTGTCGCAGGCAACAATCGCGCGTTCCGCCGCCGCCACGCCTTCATCGGTAGCCAGATCCGCCACGATGATTTCTGAATCCACCGGCAACGCCGCCGCCAGCGCCCGCAGTTTCTCTTCGCGCCGCGCCACCAGGATCAGATCGAATCCGCGCTTCGCGAGCGCCCGCGCAAACGTCTCGCCGAGGCCGCTTGAAGCTCCGGTCACCAGTGCGACAGGCCGCGCCATCGCCCGCTACTTCGCCGCTTTTCCCGCGCTGATCAGATTCGCGAAAATGCGGTACGCGCCCGGCACCCCCGCCGGCAATTCGCGGAACCACGAAAACGCGGTGAAGATGTACGCGCCCTTGCCGTAGCGCGTATAGAGCAGCGCGCCGGTCAGCTCCTTCTCGCCCTTGTCGTGCGTCTCAAACGGCATCTGGTAATGCGGATCGGGCTTCAGCGCGAAATACAAACCGCGCTCCTGCACCCATCCGTCCCAGTCCGCCGCCGTGATCTTGTTCGGCGTGTTCAGCAGCGGCGAATCCGGCAGCAGCGCCCTCACCGGCGCGTCTTCCTGCGTCACGCGCGCCTCGTTCCCCGCAATCTGGAACGGATATGGCCCCAGATGATCCAGCGCCTCCGCGATCGCGGGGCTGCCGCGCCGGTCCGCGTTGTTGTTGTACTGCACCACCAGGGTCCCGCCGTTCTGCACGTATTCGAGCAGTTTCGGCTGGCTCGCCCGCAGATCCGCGCGCAGCGCATAGGCGCGGATGCCGGTCACAATCGCGTCGTAGACACTCAGATTCCCCGAACTCAGATCCTTCTCGGTCAGCAGATCCACCTGCACGCCCATCTGCCGCAGCGCTTCCGGTTCCTTGTCCGTCGCGCCCATCACATAGCCCACGCGCCTCGCCAGCGTCCGCAGCGGCACCGCCGCGATCTTTCCTTCCGCCGGCAGCAGCACCGTCTGCACGGGAATATGCGAATACGCGATCACATCCACATCGGTTGCCACTTCCACCCCGCCCGCATTCGCCGTGGCTTTAAAAGCGCCCCTCGATTCACCCGCCGGAGGCGTCAGCCGGAACCGGATCTCCTGCGCCTCGCCCGCGTCCTTCAGATCGAACGGAGCCGCGGCCGGCGACACTTTCCATCCCGCCGGCGTCTCGAACCGCACCTCGCCCGCCTGCTTCGCCACCAGCGCCCGCACCTGCAGGCTCACCTCGCGCACCGCGCCGAGCGGGAACACAAAGTTCTCCGCCGGCAGGGAAATCGCCACCGGCGGCTCCACCACCACCGGCCGGATAATCTCGCCCGCGGCCGGATCTGCATACCGGTAATGCATCGGCGTCGTAAACGAAAACGGCGCGCCATTGATTGCGAAATCGAACTCCGCCAGAACCTCCGGCACAATATCCGCCCGCGCCACCAGCGTCTGATCCGAAATCGTGTACGTATACCCGTCGCGCGCTTCCTTCAGCCAGAAAGGCTGCGAATACGGCTGCTTCGCCGGCACCGGGAGCGATACGTCCGTCTCCTCCGGCTTGTTCGCGGCCAGCGCCTTGTTCGCAACCGGGGCCTTCACTTCGCCCCATCCGCGCAGAGTCACGCCGCTCAGCACCACCGGCAGGCTGGAACGGTTGAGCGCCGTCACCTTTACCTTCGCGGTCGCGCCCGGCACGTACGCCGGCTTGTCCGCCCCCGCTTCCACATGAATCCCCGCGCACAGCGCAATGGCGCCATCCAGTTCCTCGAGCTTCCACTTGCCCCACTGCTCTCCCGCCGCGGCCATCGGCGCCACCAGCGCCCGCGCCTCGAGCAGCGCCGGCACCGTCTTTTCCGGATGCAGATCGTCGAACTCGCGGAGCGCCCGCGCCAGAATCGCCCCCACCCGCTCCCCGCCCGGCAGCCGGTTCCAGCTCGTATCGATGCCTTCGAGCAGGCTCTGTTTCGGCACATCGCCTTCCACCGTCGCAATCAGCGCCGGCGACGTCCCGTAACCCAGGATGCCGCCCTGCCCCTGGCTTCTGTGCTCGCTGCGGCTGATAATCGAAAGCTCGCGATACGACCGCCCCAGCACCGGATCGAACTCCCCCGTATCGATCGAAATCGTCGGCTGATTCGGCGCCGCATCCTGCCGCCCCGGCCCCGCGCCCGGCGGGGGAGTGAATCCCGGCGGCAGCGTGAACCGCGAGCGCATCAGCCGCTTCGCCTTCCACGGCTTCATCCACTTCAGTTGTTCGGGAAAACGATTGGGATCGCCCGCCGCTTCATACGCCTCTTTCCCCAGCACTGCCGACGCCTGATGATTCCCGTGCCCATCCGCCTGCGTGCCGCTGAAAACCAGGATGATCACGTCCGGCCGCTGCTCGCGGATCACCCACACGATGTCGGAAAGGATCTTCTCGCGATGCCAGTCATCGAGCGTCTCGGGCAGCGAAGTGGTAAACCCGAAATCGATGGCGCGGGAAAAGAACTGCGATGCCCCGTCGTCGCGCCGCGCCGCCAGCAGTTCCTGCGTGCGCACCACGCCCATCAGGGCGCCCTGCTCGTTGCCCAGCAGATTCTGCCCGCCCTCGCCGCGCGTCAGCGAGAGATAACCGGTCCGCACCTTCATGCCGCGCGAAATATACGTCAGGACCGCGTTGTTTTCATCGTCGGGATGCGCCCCGATCATCAGCACGCTGCCCAGTACGTTCAGCCTGCCGAGCGCCTGCCGGATCGCCGCCGTGCCCGTCAGATACCCATCGACGGGCGTTCCATCGAGGTCCGCCGCAACCGCGGGAACCGCGGAGAACAGCGCAAACGCAACCAGAGCACGCATCCGGACCATGGAAATCATGGTAGTACGATGCCGGAAAGTTTCCTGTGGACGCGGCTTCAGAGACTGTGTGAGAACTGCGCTCAGGGCCTTTGCTCCTGAGTAGCCACTGAGGAAAACCGGGACAGACTCCTTTTTCGCGTTACAAAACCTCTGCGTGAGAGCCGGGACGGCGCGAAAAAGGCTGTCTGTACCGGATTTTCCGGACCACGCTCGCAGCCGAATACCCGTGAACCG
>DASPQQ010000343.1:0-2992 GCA_035624885.1 Bryobacteraceae bacterium
ACGCATTTCGGCCTCCCTGGTTTTAGATCGCATATTAGCAAAGAATCAGAAAGTAACTCTACCGGTCAGCTGCACGGTGCGGGGGCCGGCGCCGTCCGCCGTCTGCATGCTGGTGATGATGCCGAACGAAGAGGTGCCGAGCGTCAGACCCGGAAGCCCGTAGTTCGGATGATTGAGCGCGTTCGAGGCCGAGGCGCCGAAGCGGAACGTCGCCTTCTCGCGGATCTTGAAGCTGCGGAAGAGCGAGAGCGAAACCGCCTGCGTGCCCGGTCCCACCACCGAACCGACCGGCGAATCGCCGAACCGGCCGATGTTATTGGCCGGAATCGCGTAGGCAGCCGCGTTGATCCAGTTGTAGATGCTCTGGTTGGTCGGCACCACGTTCGCACCGGAGACGATGTCGGCGCGGCCGTTGCCCTGAATGTTGACGAAGTTGGTGCCCGAAGGATCGGCGCCGTTGGCCAGAACCGTCATGAACGGACCGGTCTGGAAGAGCAGCACGCCGGCGAGTTCCCACTGCCCGGCAACCATATTGACGAACTTGTTCGACGTATGGCTGAAGGGCGATTCATAGAGGAACGTCGTCTGGAAGCGCTGACGGCGGGTGAACGCCACGTTGCCGTAGTCGAGATTGGGATCGTAGAAGTTGGTGGTCTGGCCGCCGCCCGAACCGGCGAACGCGGTCGGGTTGTAGCCGCCGTTATCCGCCAGGTTCTTCGCGAAGTTGTAGCTGACCTGGAACTGCAGGCCCTTCGACATGCGCTTGTTGATGGAGACCGTCACCGCGTTGTAGTTGCTGCGGCCGCCGTTGGTCTCTTCCACGATCTGCGCGAGCAGCGGGTACGGCGCATAGGCCTGTGCCTTCGCGAAGCCCACGGTATTGACCGGAACCTGATCCGGGTTGTCCGTCAGACCCAGATTGCGGCCATGGCTGCCGTCATAAGAAAGACGGAAACCGGTTTCGAAACCGAGGTCGCGCTCGAAGGTGAAATTCCACTGCTGCACGAACGGGTCTTTGTAGTGAAGGTTCGACGAAAGATCGAACTCCTGCGTACCCGGCTGCGCCAGGTTCGCGGGGAACGGATAGGGGAACGTATACTGCGGCTTCCCGCCAACGATCGAATTGGTGAAGATGGCGAGGTCGCTCGCTTCCACCGCCCACGCGGCATCGAGCAGGTTGCCGAGTTCCGACTCGATGAAGTGGCCGTAGCCGCCGCGAATCACGGTCTTGCCGTCACCGGTCACGCGGTAGGCAAAACCGATGCGCGGCGCAAAGTCCGTCTTCTGCGAGTAGCGGAGGCTGTCCGGAATTCCCGCCTGGCTGGCCGTCAGAATCGGCATGGGCGCCAGCGACTGCGCGAAGGCCGGATTGACGAGCGAAGTGGCTTCGTTCGGAATCACGACCGCGCCGGCGACGTAAACGCCGTTCTGGATCGAGTTATAGTTCGGCAGGAAGTTGGCCGTGTTGTGGTTCGCGTCGTTGAACATCGGGTGATATTCGTAACGCATGCCGTAGTTGACAGTCAGGCGCGGCGTGACTTTCCAGTCGTCCTGAATGAAACCAGCATAGGCGTTGGCATAGCCGTTCGAGTTCGGATTCAGCACGGTTGAGAGCGACATCGAGTCGGGATCGCCAAGCAGGAAGGCGCCGAACGGGTTGCCAATAATACCCTTCGTAACGGAGTTATTGAAGGTGTAGGATCCGAGGCGCGTACTTGCGAACACGTTCGTGTAAAGGGCCTTCATGTACCGGTAGTCCACACCAGTCTTGATGGTGTGGCTGCCCCTGGTCCACGTCACGTTGTCGAGGAACTGCAGGGTCGAAGTCTGGGCGATCGAAGACGTGTTGCCGCCGGTGCTCTGGAAACCGGAAATTTTGAAGTTCGGGACAGCGCTGCCGGCCGGTGGCGCCTCGGGCAGGTACGACGTCAATCCGATTTCATTCGCGTATGTGGCTGCCGTTGTGCCATTCGCAAAGAGATTGGCTGTGTCGCTCTTGCTGTAGCCCACGCGGAACTCGTTGACCAGATGCGCGGTCAGCACCCAGTTATGCGCGCCGGTGATCGCCTCGTCGGTCTCAGGCTGATTGATCGTGCCGATGAGAGCGGAGCCGGTCGGGGTCGTGGCGCCGAGCTTGTTCTTGTAGGTGTAGCGGAAGAATGCCGTCTGGTTGCTGTTGATCACCTGATCGACGCGGACATCGGTCTGATCGCTGTGGATCGCCGTGGGGAAGTTTTCCACGAAATTGCCGACCGTCGAGGTCGCGGAGCCGGTGTTTGGCGTCGGATAGAGATACTGCAGCGCCGCGAGCGAAATGGGCGAGATCCGCGACAGCGGGATTGTGTTGTTCGGGAAGGGATTGCCGTTCGTCGGATCGATGACCGTCGACGGCAGGATGCCCTGACGCATGGCGAGCGTGGGAACGTTCTCCGCCACGACGGTCTGCTTCGGAAGCCGCAGACCTTCGTAGTCGCCGAAGAAGAACGTCTTGTTATGGCCGTTATAGATCTTGGGCAGGATCACCGGGCCGCCGATGAAGAAGCCGAAATCGTTCAGGTCCAGCTTGGGAACCGTCGCGCTGAAGGTGTTGCGCGCGTCGTAGTCCGTGTTCTGGTTGTTCTCGTAAGCGCCGCCGTGGAAGCTGTTGCCGCCGCTTTTGGAAATCGTGGTGATGTCGCTGACGCCGCCGAATTCCGCGGTGTTGTTGATTTCACTCACGTGAATTTCAGCGATGCCGTCGAACGACGGGAACAGCTCCGCGATCGGCGCGCTGTTGCGCGGGCTCACCGAGCTGATGCCATCGATTGACATAGAAAGCATCGAGGGACGCGAGCCGGCCACCGAGAGGTTGCCGTTGTTGTCCACTTCGACGCCCGGCTGCGTGGTCAGCGTGGTAAACGCGCTGGTCGAACCCGTGGAACGCGACGAGATCGCGACCGGCAGATCCGTCAGCTCGCGGCCAAGCTTGTTTTCCGCGATGTTCGAAACTTCG
>DASPQQ010000344.1:0-14756 GCA_035624885.1 Bryobacteraceae bacterium
GTGTGGTTGGCGATGGCGAAGCCGAGACCGGACCCTGCGCCACCAGCTGGCACTCCAACAAATTCCTGAATCCGGTGCGCGATGGCGCGGTGCTGCCCATCCTGCAGCTGAACGGCTACAAGATCGCGGGACCGACCGTGCTGGCGCGTCTGCCGCAGGCCGAACTCGAGGCTCTGTTTGAAGGCTATGGCTACAAGTGCCATTTCGTCGAAGGCCACGAACCCGAGACGATGCACCAGCTCATGGCGTCGACGATGGACATCGTGATCGGGGAGATTCAGTCCATCCAGCGCGAGGCGAGGGCAAGCGGATTCCGGGTGCGGCCGAAATGGCCGATGATCATTCTGCGCTCACCCAAGGGCTGGACCGGCCCGAAGTTCCTCGACGGCAAGCCGCTCGAAGGGTCGTTCCGCTCGCACCAGGTGCCGCTCGATGCGGTCCGCGAACGCCGCGACGAGATGAACATGCTCGAAGACTGGATGCACAGCTACAGGCCGGAAGAGCTGTTCGACGGGAACGGAAAGCTGCGCGCGGAGCTGGCGGAGCTCGCGCCCTCGGGCGACCGGCGCATGGGAGCGAATCCGCACGCCAATGGCGGGCTGCTGCTGAAGAGCCTGCTGCTGCCGCCGTTTTCGAACTACGCGGTGGATGTGCCCGCTCCCGGCAAGGCCGTGCTCGAGTCGACGCGCGTCATGGGTGCGTTCCTGCGCGATGTGATGAAGCTCAACGCCGGCGAGAAGAACTTCCGCATTGTTTCTCCGGACGAGACCAATTCCAACCGGTGGAACGCGGTCTTCGAGGTGACCGACCGCGAGTCGACGGCCGAGATTATCCCGACCGACGATCATGTTGCGCCGGATGGCCGCGTGATGGAAATCCTGAGCGAGCACATGTGCCAGGGATGGCTCGAAGGCTATCTGCTCACCGGCCGCCACGGCTTCTTCTCCTGCTACGAAGCCTTCATCCACATCATCGATTCGATGGTGAATCAGCACGCCAAGTGGCTCAAGGTGTGTAATGGCATCGAGTGGCGCCGTCCCATCGCGTCGCTGAATTATCTGCTGACGTCGCACGTCTGGCGCCAGGATCACAACGGCTTCAGCCACCAGGACCCCGGCTTCATCGATCATCTGGTGAACAAGAAAGGTTCGATCGTGCGCATCTATCTGCCGCCCGACGCCAACACCCTGCTCTCGGTCACCGACCATTGCCTGCGCAGCCGGAACTATGTCAACCTCATCGTGGCCGGCAAGCAGCCGCAGCCGCAGTGGCTGACGATGGATCAGGCCATCCGGCACTGCACGCTCGGGCTGGGGATCTGGGAGTTCGCCAGCAACGATCGCGGTCTCGAACCAGATGTCGTCATGGCCTGCGCGGGCGACATTCCCACGCTCGAAACTCTCGCCGCGGTCGACTGGCTGCGGAAGAACGTTCCGCAACTGAAGATCCGCGTGGTCAACGTGATCGATCTGATGACCCTGCAGCCGGCGGAAGAACATCCCCACGGTCTGCCCGACAAGGACTACGATTCGATCTTCACGGCCAACAAGCACATCATCTTCAACTTCCACGGCTACCCGTGGCTGATTCACCGGCTCGTCTACCGCCGCACGAACCAGCTGCTGCATGTCCGCGGGTACAAGGAAGAAGGCACGACCACCACGCCTTTCGACATGTGCGTGCGCAACGAGATCGACCGTTATCACCTCGCGATCGACGTGATCGACCGCGTGCCGCACCTGCGCGATGTCTGCGCGCATCTGCGGCAGGACCTGCAAAACAAACTGATCGAACACAGCCGCTATATCCGCGAGCATGGGGAAGACATGCCGGAGATCCGGGACTGGCACTGGCCGGCGCCCGCCACTATGGCCGCCGAATGACCATCCTCGTTCTCAACGCGGGGAGTTCATCGCTCAAGTTCCACCTCTTCGATGATGAGCAGCTGCTGCTCAAAGGCATGGTGGAAAGAATTTCCGCCGAGTCGAATGCCACCGAAGCGGCGCTCGATCTGGTGTTCGAGCGCATCGGAGACCGGAAGATCGACGCCGTGGGCCACCGGGTGGTGCATGGAGGCGACCTGTTTCCGCAGTCGACCATCATCGATCAGGCGGTCGAAAAGGGAATCGAGGAACTCTGCGACCTTGCGCCGCTCCACAACCCGCACAGCCTCGCCTGTTACCGCCTCGCGCGCGCCCGGCTGCCGGGCGTGACGCACGTGGCGGTCTTCGACACCGCTTTTCATCACACGCTGCCGCCGCATGCTTACCACTACGCGCTGCCGCTCGAGTATCTGGCGTCGATGAAGATTCGCCGCTACGGTTTCCACGGCATCTCGCATCGCTACGTGAGCGCTCATTTCGCGAGGCTGCAGAAGACGCCTCTGGCCGCGCTGAAGCTCATCACCTGCCATCTCGGCAACGGCTGTTCGATGTGCGCCGTCGACGGGGGCGAGTCGGTGGACGTTTCCATGGGTCTCACGCCTCTCGAGGGGCTGGTGATGGGCACGCGCTCGGGCGACATCGATCCTGGCGCGGTTCTTCACCTCATCCTGCACGAGGGGAAGACGCCGGAGGAGGTTTTCCATCTGCTGAACTACCAGAGCGGATTGCTTGGCCTCTCCGGCGATTCCAACGATATGCGGGATCTGATCGAGCGCGCCCGGAAAGTGGACCCGCGCGCCTCGCTCGCCATCGACGTTTTCTGCTACCGGGCGAAGAAGTATATCGGCGCGTATCTGGCGGCGATGAATGGCGCGGACGCGATCATTTTCACCGCGGGCATCGGCGAGAACGCGCCGGAGATCCGGGCGCAGATCTGCGAGGGGCTCGACAGCTTCGGCATCGCGATTGACGCGGAAGCCAACGCGCGCCAGGACCAGGGCGCCCGGCAGGTCGGTTTTTCGAAGATTCCGGTGTGGGTGATTCCGGCCAACGAAGAGCTGTTGATCGCGCGGGATACGGCCGCGCTGGCGCGCTAGTAGTGGAGCGTCCGGTGATGTCTTAAAGGTGCGTTGACGGCCCACGGGGTTGGCTGAAGACTTCAGCCAGTGACACAAACGACCTCAGGATCAGAACCACACCAGGAATCCTGAATAGCCAGGTCATTATGCGAGTATTCAGCTCCCGCATTGTGGGCGTTGGCGGGTTGGTCCTCCTGAGACGAGCGGTCCACTCGTTGTACCGCAAAGAGAGTTGGCGCGACCGATAGACCATTGCGATTCCAACGAGCAAAAGGACTGCCCATGGGATGCTTGCGAGACTATGTCCCAACGGAGTCACCGATCTCGGAAAGTCCACCAGCGTTTCAGGATACCCTGGGCCTCTCTGTCATACCCCGCTGCTCTCATATAGTGGGGATGCGGCTTCAGCCGCGTTTTCCGGCTTCCGACGCGACTGAAGTCGCATCCCCGGCACCTGGTTCTGGTTACGTTTTCGTCGAGACAGCCCGCCAGCTATTCTTCGTCCTGTTCCCACTGATCGGACAGGATGCGGGCGTATTCTTCCGAAGCGTAGATTTCGAACTCAAAGCGCCGCGCGTCGAGCGGCAGGAAAGCTTCGAGGTGCTGGAAGCAGATGTAGGCGTGATCGGCGAAGCGATGGTAGTTCTTCAGGAAGATCGGCGAAAGAGAATCGACCGGCGGCGGATCCTGGAACAGGCTGTACAGCCCGATGGCGCGCGAGAAGACGGCGCGGCGGTCGGTAACGCCCCACTTCTCCAGCTTGCGGCGCACGGCCTCCGGCGGATCCTCCACCACGAGCGCGGCAAAACTCTGTTCGGTCACGCGCGGATCGGAAACCGAGCGGTCGCTGACGAACTCCACGCACTGCTGCAGCCAGCGGAAAATATCCTTGCCGAGGAAGATGAGCATGCGCACTTCCTGATAGCGGCCCTGCAGCATGCGGCGGTAGAGAACGGTTTCCTCCTCGGAGGATTCGAGCAGCCCCTGCAACGCCAGCGAAGCCCGCGAGCCTTCGAGCAGGTCGTCCACACCGTTGCCTCCGCTGAACGGATGGAGAATCAACGGGGGCAACTGCGGCGCTTTCTGGAATAGCTGCATAGTTCCTTATCGGGACACCGGTGGCACCGGAAAATCCTTATCTGATGCCAGTCTAGCGGCTTCCGGGCCAAAGAGATACTGCACACAATTCCAAAATGGGGGTATACCGTACAGGGGCTCAGTACCGGAACCGGTCGGTTACTTGCGTTCGGTCAGCTTGACGTGCGTAGTAATCGGGCGCCCGTCACGCAGGACCTGGACTTCCACCTCGTCTCCCGGCTTGTGCGCCCGGAGCGCGTAGGTGAAATCATAAAGATTCTTGATCTGGTCGGAGCCGAACTTCGTCAGGATGTCGCCGGCTTTCAGACCGCCCAGCGCGGCGGGAGAACCGGGGGTGATATCGGCAAACTTGACGCCGTTGGGAATCTCGCCGAAATCCGGGATGCTGCCGAAGTAAGGGCCATAGCCGCCGCCGCCCGAGACGTCGCCCGAGCCGGCGTGCGGGTTATCCTCTTTGGGCGGTTCCACCCGTACATAGACCGGCCGTGCCGCGTCGCCGTCGATGCGCTCGGCCACTTCCATGACCAGCCTGAGAACGGTCACCGCGTCGGGAGCATCGATCTTGTCCCAGGTGTCGCTCGGCTTGTGATAGTCGCTGTGCAGGCCGCTGAAGAAGAAGAGCACGGGAACCTGCTTGGCGGTGAATTCGGTGTGGTCGCTCGAGCCGTAGCCGCTGGTATCGGAATAATCGACATGCAGCGTGGGGAAGTGCGGCGTGAGTTCGTCCAGATCGGCGCGCAGCGTGCTGCCGGTGCCGGCGCCGCCGACGTAGAGCTTGCCATCGTGGACGCGGCCGATCATGTCCATGTTGATCATCGTGACGGCCTTCGCGAGCGGCAGCTCGGGGTGATTGGCGTAAAAGCTCGAGCCGAGCAGGCCCAGTTCTTCCCCGGCGAACGTCATGAAGACGATCCCGCGCTTGAACTTCGTGCCGGCCTGCGCCATGGCGGTGAAGTGGCGCGCCAGTTCGATGACGCCCGCGGTGCCGGAGGCATTGTCGTCGGCGCCGGGGTGAACCGTGCCGATGAGTGAAGGCGCGAGAGAAAACTGCGCCCCGAGACCGAGGTGATCGTAGTGCGCGCCGATGATCAGGTATTCGTCGGTTTCGCCCGGCATGTAGCCGATGACGTTGTGCACGGTCCTGACGGCGCGTTCGACGTCGATGTTTTCGCGCACCTCGACATCGGGAAGAACAAACGAAACCGGCTTGAGGTCGGTATCGATGCTCTTTTCGAGCTTCATGAGATCCCTGCCGGCATCGCGCACGAGGGATTCGATCACCGCTTCCTTGACCTGCACGAAGAGGATTCCCGCATCGGCCGGGCCGGTGGTGCGGCCAAAGGCCTCGAGATCATCCGCGGTGCCGGTGTGATTGACGCGATCGTTGATGAGAAGCACGCCGAGCGCGCCGTGCTTGCGTGCGTTGGCGGCCTTGCTGTACATCTGCGCATGGTCGGTGTACACCTTGCCGTCGAAGACGCTCTTCTCGTTGAATTCCTGCGGCTCGTGCGCCATCACGACCACGAACTTGCCGTGGACGTCGATGCCGGAATAGTCGTCGTAGTTGTATTCGGGAGCCGTGATGCCGTAACCGGCGAAAACGAGACCGCCCGTGGCCTTGCCCTTCGCCGAAAAGTTGAACGGGATGAACTGGTCGTTCACGTTGAGCGATTCGACCTTCTGCCGGCTGACGAATTCGAGCCGGTTCGTTTTGCCCATCTTCGCGGCCGTCGTGACTTCGAACGGCTGCAGGTAACTCTTGCCGCCCAGTGGCTGGAGCCCGTCGGCGCGGAACTGGTTGGCGATGTACTGGGCGGCTTTCTCGAGCTCCGGAGAGCCGGTTTCGCGGCCCTTCATCTCGGGCGAAGCCAGGTATTTGATGTGCGCCAGATATCGGCTGGGGTCGAAATCGGGGACGCCGGAGGTCGCGGCAAACAACGCGGCGGCCGCCAGCGTGGCCAGTACGGCGCCCGAAAAAGCCTTGCGGATGGTCATTTACTTGTGGAGCGTGCCGGGAGCACTGTTTTGAGGATTCGCGCCGGGCGCGGGAAGTTTCACCTCGCAGCCGCAATCCTCGCCGGCGTTCTTCGCCGTCTTCTGGTATTCGACCTCGTAATCGATGACGCGCTGGAGATCGTTGAAGTTCGCCACCCCAACCATGCGCCGGCCATTGACGAACAGCGTCGGGGTCTGATCGACGCCCAGGGAGTGGCCCATCTGCCGGGTGTTATCGACTTCGTTTTCAGTCGCTTTGGAGTCGATGCAGCTCGCAAGCTGGTCGGCGGCAATTCCCTTCCCGGAGGCGAATTCAAGCACCTTGCTCTTCAGATTGTCCGGCGAGATTTCCTCCTGGTGACTGAAGATCCAGTCGTGATAGTCCCAGAAGGCCGAGGCGTTCTGGTGGAAGACGCAGCGCCCGGCAATCGAGGCGGCTTTCGCCCAGGGATGGAGCGATTCGAGCGGAAAATCCATGTAGTACAAACGGACTTCCTTCGGGTAGGCTTTGAGCAGGTTCTGGCGGATGACCTGGGCTTCCTGGCGGCAGAACGGACATTCGAAATCGCTGAACTCGACCAGAACCACCGGCGCGCCCGGAGTGCCGAAGTTCGGCTGATACTCGGTCTTGAGCTTGTCCAGATCCTCCTTGAACGGGTTCTTCGCCAGCTCGAACGAGGTGCCGCGAATGATCTTCTGGCCGTCGGAGGAGATGTAGAAAGTCTCTTCCTGGCTGGCGTCGCCCTGCCAGGCGCGCATCCGGAACTGGTAGAGGCCGGCAACGTCGCTCGGAACGGGGTCGCTGATGCTCATCTGGATCGCGGACGGCCAGACGAACAGGTGCCGCAAATAAGCCTCAACTTTGGGTTTGTCGATCTGGAAAGGCGGCGCCGCGGAGGGTTTCGGCGGCGTCTGGGCGGAGAGCCCCGCAACGAGCAGCAGCGCTGGCAGAATCGTCAGTTTTCGGAGCATCTCAAGTCCTCTTCGACCGGGGTCACGTTCATTATATCCGCCCGAATCCGAAAAACAGGAAACGAAGGGCCAGAACTGCTACTGCCAGGTTAAAACACTGTGTTAGACTGCAACCAGGAATAGCTGTACCGGGTAAAAGTGGAAGTTTTGTATTCCAAATTTGGAAACGAAACAGTCTTAACATTCGTCAAATCAATCAAACCGCGATGCCTGAAGTTTTGAACGCTCCGCCAGCCGCGCCGCCGCCGGGACCGGGACCCCAACAGGGTCTTTACCAGCACGCGGACGATCATCTCGACCGGCTCTTTGCGGCGGAGAAGGCGGAGATCCCCTGGTTCATTTCGCTTTACCGCAACATTCACGATGTGATCAAGCCGGAAAAGCTGCCGCCGCTGGTGCTCACGTCGAAACCGGTCGCGGTGAAGGATATCTGGGGGCTCTACCGGCCGGATCCGAAGTCGTTCATGAGTTCGACCGGGCTGGTCGTGTCGGTGTTCGCGATCCTGATGCTCATCGGGGCAACGAACAAGGCGGTGCAGAAGAAGATCGCGGAATCGGTCACTCTGGTTGCGCCCATCTCCGCTTATAAACCGGACGTCAAGCCGGCGGGCGGCGGCGGGGGCGGCGGCGACCATTCGATCAAACCGGTCAGCAAAGGCCAGCTTCCGAAGCCGGCGCTGAAGCAGTTCGTTCCGCCGCAGATTGTGGATCACAAGCCGCTTCTCGAAGTGGCGCCTTCCATCATTGCTCCGCCCGACGCGGCGCTTCCGCAGAACAACCTGCCCAACTGGGGCGATCCGCTGGCGAAACTCGGCGATCTCTCAAACGGCACCGGATTCGGCGGCGGCATGGGCAGCGGCTCCGGCGGCGGCGTAGGCAGCGGCAAGGGCGGCGGTTTCGGCCCCGGTGAAGGCGGCGGTTTCGGCGGCGGCGTGTTCCGCGTGGGCGGCGGCGTGAGCGCCCCGGCCGTGCTCTTTAAGATCGATCCCGAGTACTCGGAAGAAGCCCGCAAGGCCAAGTACAGCGGCACGGTGACTCTGGCCGTTGTGGTGACTCCGGACGGCAAGGCGACCGATATCCACGTCATCAAGAGCCTCGGCATGGGCCTCGATGAAAAGGCCATCGAAGCCGTGCAGAAGTGGAAGTTCAAGCCGGGCATGAAGGGCGGCCAGCCGGTCCCCGTGCGCGCCACGATTGAAGTCAACTTCCGGCTGCTCTAGCAGAAAAACCGGGACAGTTCAGCGGGATGACGCCTTCGTCGTCACGCGGAGGCATGAAAATATCGGCGCGGCGCTGGCCGCGTGGTGGCTGTTGAGGCTGGTTGGGCGTTAGTGATTTCTTCGATCGAGGGCGGTGGCTGGAGGGACAGACAGCCTTTTCCGCGACGACCGTTTCGTTGATTTCGAGTGGCTTGCGTGGCGCGGAAAAGGTGTCTGTCCCTGGGTGCCCGGTGCGGCTGCGAGCGAAATCCATTTACAAGAGAGACAGAACCGGGCAGCCTTTTTCGCCGTGCGAAATCACGTATTTTCAGCAAACTTCTGAGGCGAAAAAGCCAGGGCTTTTCTTTAAATCTGCGCCCCGGGCCTGAAGCCCACAATCTTCTTGAATTCCTCGAGCGCGTTGTAAACGATCGGGCAGTACGTTGCCCGGTCGACCATCTGCCACATCCGGCTCTCGAATGAGCCCTTGCCGCGGACGAGGTGCGGGAAATCGCGGCAGGTGTGCGGGCGCGCTTCGTAGACCGTACAGTCGTTGCCATCGAGAAAGATGCAGCCCGTTTCCCGGCGGCGCAGAATCGTCTCGTTCTCTTCGAATGCCGACGTGGTCGTGTACTCGGCGATGAACCGGCGCAGCGGGATCCCGAGGTACTTCGCGAGGCGCTCGGCATCGCGTTCCGTGATATCGGTCTCGGCCACCTTGCAGCAGTTGGCGCAGGCGCGGCAATCGATCTGATTCTCGATTTCCTCCGCCACGCGCCGAAAGCGCAGTTCGGGGAAATTGTGGCGTTTGAGATACCGGCGGAAGGCTTCGTTCTCACCCTGCTTTTTCTCTCCGAGCCGCTGGATCTGGACAAGATCGGTGATCACTTACATTCAGAGTAGTCTATGAAAGTTTCCATCCTTGACGACTATCACGACACTCTGCGCACGCTTCCCTGCTTCGCGAAGCTCGCCGGACACGAGGTCACCATCTGGAACGATCACGTGCAGGATACGGACGCGCTCGCCGCGCGGCTGAAGGACACCGAAGCGCTCGTGCTGATCCGCGAGCGCACGCAGATTCGCGGGCCGCTGCTCGAGCGCCTGCCCAGACTCAGGCTCATCAGCCAGCGCAGCGTCTACCCGCACGTGGATGTGGATGCCTGCACGCGTCTCGGCATTCTGCTCTGCTCGAACCTGCATGCCGGAACGCCCTCGTGGGCGGCGGCGGAACTGAACTTCGGGCTGATCCTCGCTGCCATGCGCCAGATTCCGCAGCAGGTGGCGTCGATGAAGGCCGGCAAATGGCAGATGGGCGTCGGCAGCAGCCTGCGCGGCAAGACGCTCGGCATCTTCGGCTATGGGAGAATCGGCAGCGTCAACGCCGGCTATGGCAAGGCGTTCGGGATGAACGTTCTGGTGTGGTCGCGTGAATCGTCGCGCGAGAAGGCGCGCGCCGATGGCTATGCGGTCGCGGCGAGCAAAGAGGCCTTCTTCGAGCAATCCGACGTCGTCTCGCTGCATCTGCGGCTGGTGGATGCCACGCGGGGCATCGTCACGGCAGCGGATCTGGCACGGATGAAACCGAGTGCGCTTCTCGTCAACACGAGCCGCGCCGGATTGATTGAACCGGGCGCTCTGGTCGAAGCTCTCAGGGCGGGCAGGCCCGGCATGGCGGCTCTCGACGTCTTCGAGAAAGAACCTCTGACCGACATCTCCGATCCCCTTCTGAACATGCCGAACGTGATCTGCACGCCGCACATCGGCTATGTGTCGCGCGATGAGTACGAAACGCAGTTCAGCGATATTTTCGATCAGATCGTGGCCTATGCGGCGGGCGCTCCGGTCAACATGATCAATCCCGACGTCTGGCGTCCCGAAACGATATGATGGAGACAAATGAACGGCGTCCAGATCACTGTTCCGGCAGAACTCCTGGAAGCAGCGGGCGTCAATCCCGCCGACGCCTCCAGGCAATCTGCACGCCTTCTCGCGCTGGAACTTTATCGCGAGCACAAAGTGTCTCTGGGCAGAGCAGCCGAGCTTTGCGGAATGCCGCTTGAAGCATTTATGGTTTTCGCCGGGGAACATGAGGCTCCCATGCACTACAGCACTTCCGATCTGGAAGAAGACCGGCTCACTCTGGAACGCCTCGATAGTTGATAGTCCTTGCGGACTCATCGCCGCTGATTACGTTGGCGCGGGCCCGGCACTTCGAGCTGTTGCGCGAATTCTACGGCAAGCTGATCGTCTCCCGCGAAGTCTATGATGAGGTCGCGGGGGGAGCCGATCTGCCCGGCGCGAAAGAGGTTCGCACAGCTTCCTGGATTCGCGTCGATTCCGTTTCAACAGAACCAGTCCCGGAAATCAAACTGGCCTGCGCGGGTCTGGGCGCGGGCGAACGCACTATCGTCTATCTCGCCTGCGGGCTGAAGGCCGATCTTGTTCTGATAGATGAGGTGAAGGCCCGGCGCGCCGCGAAGACAGCCCGACTGAACGTGGCCGGATCCATCGCCGTTCTCGAACGGGGCGCACGGCTGGGCCTGGTTGGCAACCTGCGTTCGGTCTACCAGAGTCTCCTGGAACAGGGTATTCGCTATGACGAAAGACTGCTGAACCGGAGTCTGGAACGTCTTCGCACTGCAGGGCGGATCCCGTAAAAACAAAGCCCCGGCCTTGCGGCCGGGGCTTGGCGCGACTTGCGGGTTCTTCCTAGAAATCGTTCCAGAGGAACTGGTTGTAGACCTCGTGGTGGAACTGGATTTCGGGTCCCTTGACCTTGGTTCCGAGCAGCCGCGGGCAGCGGTCCGCCGAGGCCTTCTTCAGGTCGAGGTAGCGTTCCTTCACTTCGGTGCTGAACAGCGTGTCGGTCCACTTCGCCTTGCGGAAGTTTTCCATGGCGTCGTAGATGTTGTCCGGCAGGAAGCGCTTCGCCTTGCGCAGGTTCGGGATGTTGGCAATGGTGCCGTCGAGGCCGGTCTTGAACAGGCTGTAGAGCACCATGTACGGGTTGGCGTCCGGCGCCACCGCGCGGACTTCGATGCGCGAGCTGCGTTCGTTGCCGATCGGCACGCGCACCATGGCGCCGCGGTCGACCGGCGAAGCGATCAGCTGGTTGGGCGCTTCAAAGTGCGGGTCGAGACGGCGATAAGCGTTGACGCTCGGGTTCAGCACGAGGCAGACGTCGTTGCCGTGGCTGAGGATGCGGTCCACGAAGTTCCACGCGAACGAGCTGATCTTCTCTTCGCCTTCCGGATCCCAGAACAGGTTCTTCCTGTTCTGCGCCACCGAGATGTTGGTGTGCATGCCGCTGCCATTGACGCCGACCACCGGCTTCGGCAGGAAGCTGGCGGTGAGACCCATGCTGCGGGCCACCTGGCGGCAGAGGAACTTGTAGAGCTGGATCTGGTCCGCCGCGGTCACGACGTCCGCGTAGCTGTAGTTGATTTCAAACTGCGAGGGCGCGACTTCGGGGTGGTCCTTTTCGTTTTCGAAGCCCATGGCGCGCTGCACTTCGGCGGCGCGGTCAATGAAGGTGCGCAGCGGGTCGCCGGGCAGCGAGTGGTAGTAGCCGCCGGTGTTCACGTACTCGAAACCGTTGTTTTGGGGGAATTTCTTTTCCGCGTCGAGCCCCGCGAACAGGAAGCCTTCGATTTCGTTGGCGGCGTTCATGACATAGCCGTCGCTGGCGAATTTGGCGTCCGCGTAGGCCTTCAGAACGCCGCGGATGTCGCCGATGTAGGTGCCGCCCTGCTTGTCGATGACTTCACCGAAAATCAGCACCTTGCCTTCACCGAAGTAGTCGGCCGGCGCCCAGTAGAAAGCGTTCCAGTCCATGTGCAGCCGGAGGTCGCTTTCCTTCTGCGCCGTAAAGCCGCGGATCGACGAACCGTCGAAGGTCAGGTTGTCATAGGACTTCACAAGGAACTTCTTGTCATAGTCCAGCATGTGAAGGCGGCCTTCGAGATCGCTGAACAGGACGGTGACGGCTTTGATCCGCTTCTCGTCGGTCAGGTACTTCAGACGCTCTTCCTGAAGCTGGTGCATCGGAACGCGCGCGGCGCGCTGTTTCTTTGCGTTCAGATTGAGTTCTTCAAGCTCTGCGTAGGGCAGGCTAAGGAAATTCTGTAATGGGTTGGACATAGTCTCCTGAATGTTACGAACTTTCGATTATGGCGGATTGCGCCCGGAGGGGGCAACACAGATTTCCGCCCTGATTATAGGTTCTTTTTATGGGTCAGATCAGCGTTCCGGGGCCTAATCGAGGTATTCGTAGGCCGGCAGCGTCAGAAACTCGCTGAATTCCGGGTCGAGCATCATCTTTTCGAAGATTCTGGCCGCCATCTGGAACTTCCCGGTTCCGGCCGGGCGTTTGGCCAACTCGCTGTCGATGATGGACTTCACGAGGTCCGGCGTGACCAGCCGCCCATCGTCGAGGCGGGCGCCATGCTTCGCCCATTGCCAGACCTGGGCGCGGGAAATCTCGGCCGTGGCCGCATCTTCCATAAGGTTATAGATGGGGACGCAACCGTTGCCGCGCAGCCAGGATTCGAGGTACTGGATGCCCACGTCGATGTTCAGCCGCAGGCCGTCTTCGGTAATGGTGCCGGACGGGATCCTCAGCAGATCGGCGGCCGTCACGCGAACTTCCTCGCGCTTGCGGTCGATCTGGTTCGGCTGCGGCATGTATTCGTCGAAGACCGCTTTCGCCACCGGCACGAGACCCGGATGCGCCACCCAGGTTCCATCGTGTCCGGCTTTCACTTCCCGCAGCTTGTCGAGCCGGACCTTTTCAAGAGCGGCTTCGTTCGCCACCGGATCGCTCTTGATCGGGATCTGCGCCGCCATGCCGCCCATGGCGTGGATGCCGCGCTTGTGACAGGTCTGGATCAGCAGGTCGACGTAGCTCGAAAGGCAGTGCACGGTCATGGTGACCTGCGCGCGGTTGGGGAGCATGAAGTCGGCGCGGTTGCGGAACTTCTTGATGAAGCTGAAGATGTAATCCCAGCGGCCGCAGTTCAGACCGGCCGAGTGGTTGCGCAGCTCCCACAGGATCTCGTGCATTTCAAACGACGCGAGGATGGTTTCAATCAGCACCGTGGCGCGGATCGTGCCCTGCGGGATGCCGAGGTAATCCTGGGCGAAGATGAAAACATCGTTCCAGAGCCGGGCTTCGAGGTGCGATTCCATCTTGGGCAGATAGAAATAAGGTCCGCTGCCGCGCCGCATCAGTTCCTTCGCGTTGTGGAACAGGTAGAGGCCGAAATCGAACAGACTGCCCGACATCGGCTGGCCATCCACATGGAAGTGCTTCTCCACCATGTGCCAGCCGCGCGGCCGCACGATCAGAACCGCAGTCTTCTCGTTGAGCTTGTATTCCTTGCCCTCCGGCGAGGTGAAGTTGATCTCGCGCCGGATGGCATCGCGCAGGTTGACTTGCCCGTCGATGACGTTGTGCAGAGTGGGCGAATTGGCGTCCTCGAAATCCGCCATGAACATGCTGGCGCCCGAGTTGAGCGCGTTGATGATCATCTTGCGGTCCACCGGGCCGGTGATCTCGACGCGGCGGTCTTTCAGATCCTCGGGGATGGGGGCCACGGTCCAGGCCGATTCGCGGATCTCGCGCGTCCCGGGCAGAAAATCGGGAAGCTTGCCGTTATCGAGTTCGAGCTGCCGGGCGTGCCGGCGTTCGAGGAGTTCGAGCCTGCGTCCATTGAACTTCCGCTGCAGCTCGTTCAGAAACGCAACGGCTTCGGAAGTGAGAACGCTCGTGTCGGTTGCGAGGTTCGCGGTCGCCATCAGTTCATCCCACACATTCCGGGATTCGAACACATCCCACCCGGGCAGGAAGGCATTTCCGCGGCGCGGGCGGCGCCGGCGCGCGGAGCAAAAGTGGAGTACTGCTGTTCGAGACGGTGGTCGCCGCAGGAGGGGCAACCGGCTTCCATGGCTTCTTCGGTTCGGCGGACGAGTTTCTCAAATCTGTCGCCGCAGGATTCGCAACGGTACTCGTAGATAGGCATAGGGCTACCCCCGATATTACCTCTCTTGCCCGCCAGGCCGGGGCCGGGGCCGGAACCAGTAACCAGAAGGGCGGATACGGGTTCCTTATTTTTACGGAAACCCGGATGTTCCGAACGAGCAGAAGAAGCTGGTTGCTGGGCATCGCCGCGCTGGCGGCTCACGCTCAGCAGGACGGGACCGATGAGCCGGTCCTCGATCTCGGCGCCGGGATTACACCACCCCGGCTGATCCATCAGGTCGCGCCCAAACCGGATTCCGGCGACAAGGGATTTCGCATCAGCGGCACTGTGCTGGTTGCTCTGGTGGTGAGTTCGAAGGGATTGCCGGTGAATGTTCGCGTTGCCCGGTCGGTCGACAAGGAGATCGACCAGAGCGCGGTCGATGCGGTCAGGGAATGGCGGTTTGAGCCGGCACGCAAGGATGGCAAACCGGTGGCCGTGAAAGTGACGGTGGAGATTCCCTTCCAGGATCTGTAGGCCTGGGTGCGGAGGATTCCCCACAGCCGT
>DASPQQ010000345.1:0-27433 GCA_035624885.1 Bryobacteraceae bacterium
CTTTACCGGATCTGCGAAATCGCGCGGGAGATCCTGCGCGGCAGGTACGAAGTCGGGCGGGTGATTGCGCGTCCGTTTGAAGGAGAGCCGGGGCATTTCCAGCGCACGCCGAACCGGCACGACTACGCGGTTCCGCCGCCGCGCGGCATGCTGCTCGACAAGCTGCAAGAGAAGAAGGTGGAAGTTTACAGCGTGGGCAAGATCTTCGATGTGTTCCTCGGACGCGGCATCGGCGATCACGTGCTCACGAAGAACAACGCGGACGGGATGGCGAAGACGCTCGACGCGATGAAGCATGTGGAGAGCGGCCTCATTTTTGTCAACCTGGTCGACTTCGATCAGCAGTTCGGGCATCGCAACGACGTCGAAGGATACGGCAACGCGCTCGAGGAATTCGACCGGTGGCTGCCGCAGTTTCGCGCCGCGATGAAGCCGGACGATCTCGCGATCCTGACCGCCGATCACGGCTGCGATCCGACAACAACTTCGACTGACCACAGCCGCGAATACACGCCGCTGATCGTGTTCGGCCAGCATGTGAAACCGGGCGTGGACCTCGGGCTGCGTGCCACCCTGAGTGACATCGGGCAGACGGTGGCCGCGAATTTCGGGACGTCGATTTCTGTCGGGAAAAGTTTCCTCGGGGAGATTCAATGAGAAAGCCGCTGATGGCGGGCAACTGGAAGATGTACAAAACGCCCGCGGATACGCACGCGTTTTTTGAGGCCTTCCGGCCGCTGGCTGAAGAGGTCAGCGGGCGCGAGATCGTGATTTGTCCGCCGTTCCCCTGTCTCGAGGCGGCGGTGGCGGAGGCGAAGGGCTCCGTAATCGGGATCGGCGCACAGAACCTGTACTGGGGCAGGGAAGGCGCGGTCACGGGCGAGGTTTCCGGACACATGCTGCAGGCCGTCGGCTGCGGGTACGTCATCATCGCGCACAGCGAACGGCGCCAGTATTTCGGCGAGTGCGAAGCCGACGTGGTGCGCAAGACCGAAGCCGCGCTCGAGTATGAGCTGACGCCGATCGTCTGCGTGGGAGAGCGGCTCGAAGAGCGGGAATCGAACCGCACGGAAGCGGTGCTCGAGGAGCAGTTCTCCGGCGGGCTCGCGCCGTTGCGGCCGGAGCAGTTCGCGAAGGTCGTGATTGCCTACGAGCCGGTCTGGGCGATCGGCACCGGGCGCACCGCGACGCCGCAGCTTGCAGCCGGCGCGCACGCCTTTATCCGCCGTCAGATTGCAAAGCGGTTCGGCGAGACGCAGGCCGCGGTGACGCGCATACTCTACGGCGGCAGCGTGAAACCCGATAATGTCGCGAAACTGATGGCGGAGGAGGAGATCGACGGCGCGCTCGTGGGCGGCGCGAGCCTCGATCCGGTTTCGTTTGCTTCGATCGTGAACTACTGACCCCGTGGTTTCACGCCCGCGTGAGAAAATTCCCGTACGCGGCCACATTTCCCAGGAGTCTATGCGTCATCGGGTTGTCATTATCGGCGGCGGGTTCGGCGGGCTCTATACGGCGCAGGCGTTGCGGGATGCCGATGCCGATATCACCCTGATCGACCGGCGCAATTTCCATTGCTTCCAGCCGTTGCTCTATCAGGTGGCGACGGGTGCGCTTTCGGCCGGTGAGATCACTGCGCCTCTGCGGCACGTTCTCAACCGGCAGAAAAACACGCGCGTGTGGCTGGGGGAAGTGGCGGAGATCGATGTTCCGGCGCAGCAGCTTCTGCTGCGCGACGGCGCGCGGATCCCGTATGACAGCCTGATCGTTGCGGCGGGCGCCACGCACCATTATTTCGGCCATCCCGAATGGGCGGCAGTGGCGCCGGGGCTCAAGACCATCGAGGATGCGACGGAAATTCGTACGCGCGTGCTGCTCGCCTTCGAGCGCGCCGAGCGCCTGAACGACCGGGAGGAACAGCTCGCCGAACTGACTTTCGTGGTGGTCGGGGGCGGGCCGACCGGCGTGGAACTCGCCGGAGCTCTCGGTGAAGTCGCGCGCGATGCTCTGCGGGCGGATTTTCGCAATATCAATCCGGCGGACGCCAACATTTTTCTGATCGAGGGAGTGGACCGCGTCCTGCCCGCGTTTCCCCCTTCGCTTTCGGAAGCGGCGGAGAAGTCGCTGATCGGCCTCGGAGTGCGGTCGCGCACGGCCACGCAGGTGATCGCGGTGGATGCGGATGGCGTGACGGTGCGGCATCAGGGCGTCGAGACGCGTATTCGCGCGAAGACGGTGCTGTGGGCCGCCGGTGTGGATGCGTCACCGCTCGGCGAATCGATAGCTCGCGGGACGGGCATTCAACTCGATTCCGCCGGGCGCGTGCCGGTGGGGCCGGATCTTTCGGTGGAAGGCCATCCGGAGATTTTCGTGATCGGCGATATGTCGAAAGTCGTGCAGGATGGACGCCCGGTGCCCGGGACTGCGCCGGCCGCGATTCAGGAAGGCCGCTATGTGGCACAGGTCATCATCAACCGGCTGGGCGGCAAAACCACCGCGCCGTTTCGCTATCACGATAAAGGCATGCTGGCGACGATCGGCCGCAGGCGCGCGGTGGGCGAATACGGGCCGTTTCATTTCACCGGGACCATCGCGTGGCTGGCATGGCTGTTCATCCACCTGATCTTCATCATCGGAACGCACAACCGCGTGCTGGTTCTGCTCAAGTGGGCGCACGCCTACTTCACGCTGAACCGCGGGGCGCGCATGATCACGGGGACTTCGGCGGAGCTGGCCAACGGCGGAGTCTCGCGCGACTGACAGCTCAGAATGGCGCCGTGCGCGGGATTCTCTCCGCGCGCACGATGAATCTTTTCGGCGCGGGTCCGACGTAGTAGAACGGGTAGCACGTCACGAGCGTCAGAACTTCTTCACCCTTGCTCGAGGCGAGGACGCTCACGTCCTCCGGGTTCACGATTCTGGTGGATTCGACTCTGTAATCGAATTCACCCGCCAGTGTGGTGACGCGGATCAGATCGCCATTGCGGATCCTGCGCAGGGGCCGGAACAGCGTGTCGCGATGCGCGGCGATGGCCGTGTTGCCGGTCTGTCCGGGCAGAGGGGTGCCGATGAGGTGACCGGCCGCGTGCCGCAGAACCGATTGCTGCGATCCTTCGAGCACGATAGTGGAGAGATCGAGGCGCGGAATCTCGACGCGCCCGATCAGTCCTCCTTCAGGAACCGCGACCGGCACCGGAGCCTCGGCCGGAAGCCGCGTGGGCGCAATTTCGGGCTGGCCCGAAAGCAGGCGCGCTTCCTGCTTCTGCCACTGCCACGTTTCGACGAGGACGTAAGCACAATACGTCAGGATCGATATGCCGGCGAGCACCAGCAGACGGCCGGCCCATTTCAGCAATGGGCCAGCCACATCGAACTTGTGAAGCCTCACCACGGCGGTCATTCGGACGCTTTCTGCGCGATGTAGCCGGTGCGGGTGCGTACGCGAAGTCCGCGACGCCCGGGCGCCGCCGCGAAAAGCTGAAGCGACCGCCGCGCGCCATCCGTTTTCGGATTGCTCGAAACATAGCCGATCGTGTACTGATTGCGAATGTCGTGGGCGATGTGACCGCAGATCTCCTCGATGTCGCTGAGCTTCTTCGGGAAGAAAGCCTGGCCGCCGGTGGCTTCGGCGAGCCGGCGCAGGACCTTCGGGTTGGCGTCTTCATCATCCGGGTCGAAAATGCCGATGGCAAAAATGGCGGCGCTCGAACGCTCCGCCATGCGGGTGACGTCGGCCAGCGAGTGTTTGCTCTCGTTGTCTCCGCCATCGCTGATCACCACCAGCACCTTCTTGTCCCAGTGCCCGGCGTCGAGCTGTTCGAGCCCGGCGGCGATGGCATCGTAGAGCGCGGTGCGGCCACTCGCGGGCGCCCGCGCGATGGCGGCCTCGAGCTCGGCCGGCTTGTCGGTAAAGCGATTGCGGCCCAGACCGGAGTAGACCCGCTCGTTGAAGTTCACAACGAACATGTCGTCTTTCGGATTGCTGGACTGGGCGAAGTTGCGGGCCGCCGCGGTTACGTCGGCCAGTTTCTCCCTCATGCTGCCGCTGTGGTCCACAATCAGCCCGACGGTTACCGGCGTGTCTTCGCGGCGGAACAGCCCGATGTTCTGGCGCACACCGTCTTCATAGAGCGAGAAATTTTCCTGCCCGAGGTTCAGAACGTCGTGGCCCTGGCGGTCATGCACCGATGCGTGCAGCACCACCAGGTTCACGTCAACCTTGATGCCGAATGGCTGCTCTTCCGTCTTCTGCGGCGCGCCCCGAGAAGAGAAGAAAAGAAAAAAGGGGAGAACCATCGCACTCAGCACACTTCGCTCTCCCCATCTGTTTCGCCGGCCCATGACGCGCCTCCTTCGGGCGTTGAGCCCGGGCTTCAGCGGGTGGTCGAACGGACTGCGGCGCGGCGCCTTTCGGCAAAGCCGAACGTCAATCCGAGGCCAAGGGCAACAAACCCGGTCAACACCAATAAGGGTAGCGGACTGGCCGTATTCGGGAGTGCCTTGAACGGAACGTTCCCGGCGGCCTGAATGTCGGCCGGCGGGGTTACGGCTTGCGCCTCCGCGACCTCCGTTCCGGTGGGCTCGATGGCGGTGACGGGAGCCTTCTCAAGTTCCGCCACTACCGCGGCAGCCTCCGGTTTTGCTTCTTCCTTCGCGAGCTCAGCCGGCATGGCGAGCACCGGTTCACCGGTGGCTCGTGCCAGTTGGGTTGCGACTGTCTTCGGATAGACAAATTCCTCGCCATACAGCCTTCCCGGATAGAAGATGGTGCGAATGGCGAAGGGTTGTCCGGCCGCCGTTTCACGGAAAGTGATGATCACTTTGTCGGCGGGCTTGTAGCGCATGTTCGGGATTGCCAGGACCGTGGCATAGATCTTCGTTTCTTCCTTGTTGAAGATCTGAACGATGTGCTTGTTGGCAGTGTTGTCCAGGAGTTTGAACACATAGGTACCCGGCGGCAGCACTCCCCAGCCTTCCTGGTGGACGGGCGGGATCGACACGGGCTTATCGAACGTGAATACGATCCTTCGGTCCTTTTCGTCGGCCAGCGTGAATGACGCGGTCGCCAGAGCCAGGGTGCATACCGCCACGAGAGCTTTCAGTCGCATGGTAAACACCTCCGCAGAGGCAGCCGCATTTGAGTCACCAGGACGTTTCCGGGCCCCAGCAGATCTTTTGTTTCCATGCGGTTACGGTGCGCTGCGAGCGTTCCTCGCGGCGCCGTGAAACCCCGTTTGTGCGCGGAATGGCCGAAAAAGTGAGTGCTTCAGCGCCCTCAGCCGGCGGCCATGGCGTGTGAAGAGACGTCCACCCGGCGGAGATCCGCGGCGGAAATGCCGGTGCGCTCGCTGGCGCAGTGGCTGCGCATATCGTGGAACAGTTCGAATGCGCTCTCGGGGCCGAAGGTTTCCGCGTGCCACTGCTCGGCGAGGTAGAGCAGCGAGGCCATCGGCGAGCGCGAACGCTCGGGATGGTGATGATGCCGGACGGCTTCAATGATGCTGTCCGGCAGTTCCCACGCGCCGAGGAGTTCGGCGCCGGTGCCGGTGTGGTCTTTCGACCAGGTGAGCGCTTCGGCGTAGGTCAGCGGAAATCCGCTTTCGATCCAGCCGGCGAGCCGGATGCGCGAATCGGCGCCGGCACGCTCGAAGACGATGCGGCCCACGTCGTGCAGAAGGCCGGCCACCCACGCCTCGCCGGGATCGAGCTTCGCGCGGCGCGCGAGAGCGGAAGCCCGCTCGGCGATGCGCTGCGAGTTCAGCCAGACAACGCGCAGCGAGGCCGAGGCGAAGACCTCACCGAAGCAGGCCGCCAGCAGGATCCTGCGCGCCAGCGGGACGCCCACCCGGGAAGCTGCGTCGGCGAGCCGCGTGATCGGTTGCGGCGGGCCGAACCGAGCGGAGTTGGCCGCTTCGAGCAGCCGGCCGGCGAGGACGGGATCCAGCGCGACGATCGACTCGAGCATGGCAGGAGCGGTTTCGTCGCTGGTGTGCATCAGACGGAAGGCGGCTCTCGGGAGGATGGGCAGATGGTCCGGGGCCGGAGTGAAGCGCGCCGGGGCAGTGGCGTGGCAGAGTGCGCTGCGGGGGTCTCCGATGCCGGAAAGGGCGCGGCTTTCTTCGTGAAACTCCCGAATGGCCTCCGCTGCCGGCGTGCCTTCGAGCGCACCGAACTCCACGGCCTCATCGAACTCGTTGGCAGCCTCGAGGATGGAGGCGCCGGTCTGCACGATGGCGCCCGGAGAGGAGCCGTGACCGAGGAAGCGCTCGAGAATTCCTCCGGCAAGCGCGAGGACTTCATTGTCCGCCGGTTTGGCCGCGGCGAGTTCAGGAAGATCTTCAAAGAACGAAGTGAGCCGGCCGGCTCTGAAATCGGGTCCGCAGACATGGTGCAGGCTGGCGGCGATGGCGATGGCCGATTCTACGTCCGGGCTGAGCCCCATGACGGCGCCGGTCCTCCGCGCGAGGCCTGCCACGCGATGGCAGTGGGCGAAGGTTTCGGATTTGTCGAATTTCATGTTTTGGAGTTGCCTCCAGTCTCCTTCGCGCGCTAATCGGCAGAATCGCGGAAAAACATTAGGGCTATTGCGGATGCGGGATTTGGCCGATGATACCGTCAGGGCGTAAACTGACCCTTTGACCCCGGCGCCGGCCCCTGCCACTCCGCTTCTCCGCATCGAAAAGCTCGCGAAGATCTATCTTTCCGGCGATAAGGAACTTGTCGTGTTTCGCGATCTCGATCTGGAGGTGCCGGCCGGACAGCAGGTGGCAATCATCGGCGAAAGCGGGGCCGGCAAGAGCACTCTGCTGCACCTGATCAGCGGGCTCGACCGGGCGAGCGCCGGCAGCATCTATTACCGGGATAGGAATATTACGGAACTGCCGGATGCCGAGATGGCCTCGTTCCGCAACCGTGAGATCGGCTACGTGTGGCAGCAACACCATTTGTTGCCGGAGTTTACAGCCGAAGAGAACGTGAGTATGCCGCTCGTGATCCGGGGGGAATCCCGCGGACAGGCGGCGAGAAGAGCGAGGGAAGTGCTGGAAGAAGTGGGGTTGGGGGCGCGCCTGGACCATCGGCCGGGTGAGCTTTCCGGCGGTGAGCAGCAAAGAGTGGCGATTGCGCGGGCGCTCGCGCCTGAACCGGCGCTCTTGCTGGCCGACGAGCCCACGGGAAATCTCGACGAGCGGACCGGCGAGGCCATCTTCGATCTATTGACTTCAGCCGGGAAACGCAGGGGCCTGACAACCCTCCTGGTCACGCATAATCTGCACTTTGCGGGGCGTTCCGACCGTATTTTCCGGATGGAGGGAGGGGTACTGCGCCAGGTTTAGAACTTTTGTGTTCTAACCGCTTTGCAACCTGACGATGACGGAGAGTATCTTGATATTAGGGACAGTTGGATCGGGACGGAACATGGGATTCCGGCCCGTCGGTCCAGGCCACAAGGGGGTGCCCACGAATGTTTGAGCGCTACACGGAGAAAGCCCGTCGTGTAATCTTTTTCGCGCGATATGAGGCCAGCCAGTTCGGAAGTCCTTATATCGAGACCGAGCATCTGCTGCTCGGTTTGCTGCGGGAAGACAAGCAGCTGGCGAACCGGTTCCTGCGCTCGCACGCGGCGGTGGATTCCATTCGCAAGCAGATTGAAGGGCATACCACTGCGCGCGAAAAGGTTTCCACCTCGGTGGATCTTCCGCTGAGCCACGAGTGCAAGCGCGTGCTGGCGTATGGCGCCGAAGAAGCCGAGCGGCTGAATCACAAACACATCGGCACGGAGCACCTGCTGCTTGGCCTGCTGCGCGAAGAGAAGTGTTTTGCCGCGGAAATCCTGCACGAGCGAGGCCTGCGGCTTTCCACCATCCGCGAAGAATTGCAGCGCTCGCAGTCGGAAAAAGTCACTTCGAGCCGCCCCAAGGAAAGCTCGCTGCTGGCCGAATTTTCCCGGGATTTGACGCAATCGGCCATGGATAACGCGCTCGATCCGCTGATCGGGCGGGATTATGAGCTGGAACGCGTGATCCAGATCCTTTGCCGGCGCACCAAGAACAATCCGGTGCTGATCGGCGAGCCGGGCGTGGGCAAGACGGCCATTGTCGAGGGCCTTGCGCAGAAGATTGCCGAAGGCGACGTGCCTTCGTTCCTCGCCGACAAGAGAATCCTCGCGCTCGATCTTTCGCTGATCGTGGCCGGAACCAAGTACCGCGGCCAGTTCGAAGAGCGGCTCAAGACCATCATGAAGGAGCTGATGGAGAATCAGAACGCCATCATCTTCATCGATGAGCTGCATACGCTGGTGGGCGCGGGTTCGGCGGAGGGTTCGCTCGACGCTGCCAATATCCTGAAGCCGGCGCTTTCGCGCGGCGAAATCCAGTGCATCGGCGCCACGACGCCGGGCGAGTTCCGCAAATCGATTGAAAAAGACCGCTCGCTCGAGCGCCGTTTCCAGGCCGTGAAAGTTCCGCCGCCAAGCGAATCGGACGCGGTCAAGATCATGTACGGGATCAAGGACCGCTATGAGAAGTTCCATGCGGTCAGCTACACGGATGAGGCGATCGAAGCGGCGGTGTTCACTTCGAGCCGCTACATTCCGGATCGCTTCCTGCCGGACAAGGCGATCGATCTGGTCGACGAAGCGGGCGCGCGCGTGAAGCTGCGCCAGACCACGCTTCCCGCCGATCTGGCCGACATCCAGAAGCGCATCAAGTTCATCGTGCACCGGATGGAGAACGCGATCGCCAACCACGAGTTTGAAAAGGCGCGCTTCTACTCCGATGAAGAGCGCAAGGAACGCGAGAACATGCGCCAGTTGCGCGAGAAGTACAACCTCGACGATTCCTCGACCGGCGTCGTGACCAAGGAAGACATCGAAGAAGTGGTGGCGCGCTGGACCGGCGTCCCCATGACTTCGATCAAGGAAGAGGAAATCGCCAAGCTGCTGCGCATCGAAGAAGAGCTGCATCGGCGCATCATCAGTCAGGAGAAAGCGATTTCGGCGCTGGCCCGTGCCATCCGCCGTTCACGCGCTGGTCTCAAGGCTTCCGGGCGTCCGGCTGGTTCGTTCCTGTTCCTCGGGCCGACGGGCGTCGGCAAAACCGAAGTGGCTCGCGCTCTGGCGCAGTTCCTGTTCGGCAGCGAGAAGAGTCTGATCCGCTTCGACATGTCGGAATTCATGGAGAAGCATTCGGTCTCGAAGCTGATCGGTTCGCCTCCGGGATATGTGGGTTACGAGGAAGGCGGGCAGCTCACCGAACGCGTGAAGCGGTCGCCGTATTCGATCATCCTGCTCGACGAAATCGAAAAGGCGCATCCGGATATTTTCAACATCCTGCTGCAGGTGTTCGAAGACGGCCATCTGACGGACGGTCTGGGCAACCAGATCGACTTCAAGAACACGATTATCATCATGACTTCCAACCTCGGGGCGCGGTTCCTCGAGAAGAAGGGGCATCTGGGATTCCAGGCTCCGGCGCTCGAAGGCCAGGCTTCGAAGGTGGAAGATCAGGTGCGCGGCGAGGTGAAGCGGGCGTTCAATCCCGAATTCCTGAACCGCCTCGACGATATCATCCTGTTCCAGTCGCTCACCGATGACGATCTGATCAAGATCATGCATCTGCTGGTCGACGGGATCAACAAGAACCTCGAACCCAAGCAGATCCGCATCCGGCTGGGCGAGGACGCCGCCAAGTACATTCTGGAAAAGACCTGTGCCGACCGCAGCTACGGCGCGCGGCCGCTGCGCCGGGCGCTGCAGAAGTACATCGAGGATCCGCTTTCGGAAGCGCTGATTCAGGGCAATCTGCCGCGGCCATCGGAGCTGGATATTTATCTCGGCGAGAACGGCATCTACTACCGCCAGGCCAACGTGCTGGAGCCGGTAGCGGCCGGCGTCGAAGGCGAGGCGGAAGCCGAACCCTCGCCCGGGATCCCGCTGTACACGTTCTGAGTGGCGAAAAGGAAGGGAAAGAGGGCCGCCGGTTCAAACCTGCGGCCCTCTTGTTTTGGGGTCTACTTGCGGCCGAAGAATTCGGCGTTCTTCTGGGTGAAATCCGCCCACTTGGCCGGCAGGTCGTCCAGCGCGAAGATCGCGGAAACGGGGCAGACCGGCACGCAGGCGCCGCAGTCGATGCATTCGACCGGGTCGATGTAAAGCATCTCGGCTTCCGCGAAGCGTTTGTCGTCTTTTTTCGGATGGATGCAGTCCACCGGGCAGGCGTCGACGCAGGCGGTGTCTTTGGTGCCAATGCAGGGTTCAGCGATAACGTAGGCCATAGTTCTTCTAATGGAGAGCTTCGGGAAACTTCGAGGGTATCATACGGGCAGTTTCGATTTGCCAACCGCCGGTGCGCCGCGCAAGACTGGTATATGAATGCCCGCCGCTAAGGTACGAAAAGCAGTTTTTCCCGCCGCAGGTCTCGGAACCCGTTTTCTCCCTGCCACCAAAGCTCAGCCCAAGGAGATGTTGCCGCTGGTCGACAAGCCGATCATTCAGTACGGCGTCGAGGAAGCCGTGCACTCCGGAATCCGCAATATCATCATCGTGACGGGACGGGGAAAATCGGCCATCGAAGACCATTTCGATGTCAGTTTCGAGCTGGAAAATCTGCTCGCTTCGCGCGACAAGAAAAGCCTGCTGCACACGGTCCGCCAGATTTCCGATCTGATCGATGTTTCCTACATCCGGCAGAAAGAAGCGCTCGGTCTCGGGCACGCCGTCCTGCGGGCGCAGGAACTGGTGGGGCCGGAGCCGTTCGCGGTGGTGCTGGCCGACGACGTCATCGATTCGGAAACGCCCTGCATCCGGCAGCTGCTCGATATCTACCAGTTCTTCACCGCGCCCGTGCTGGCGGTGATGGAGGTGCCGAAAGAGGCGATTTCGTCGTACGGCTGTATCGATGCCGAACCCATTGCGCACAACGGCACGAAAGACCGCGTGTTCCGCATTCGCAATCTGGTCGAGAAGCCGAAGCCGAACGAGGCGCCGTCGAATCTGGCCATCATCGGCCGTTACATCCTGACGCCCGATGTCTTTGAATCGATCCAGGGAGTTGAGCCCGGCGCGGGAGGCGAGATCCAGCTCACCGATTCGCTGCGGCATCTGCTGCGCAGCCGCCCCATCTACGCCTACAAATTCGAAGGCAGGCGCTACGATGCGGGCGACAAACTGGGCTTCCTGAAAGCCACCGTTGAATTCGCGCTGCAGAGGCACGATCTCGGTGCGCAATTCCGCGAATACCTGCGGGATCTGAAACTGTAAGACAATATAAAGATGTTTCGCGCTGCTCTCTGCGGCCTTATTATTCTTGGCGCCGCCTGCGCCCAGACCCCCGGCCTTGTGCCACAGGTGCATGCCGCGGTCGGCGCCGGCGACTTCGCCACGGCCGGGCGGCTGCTGGCCGAATACAAGACCGCGCATGGCGCGACTCCGGAATACATCGAAGCGTTCTCGTGGATCGGGCGCGGCCAGCTGCAGGCTTCGCATTTCGGCGAAGCGGAAGAGAATTCGGCCGAAGTGCGGAAACTGTGCGAAGCCGAACTGAAGCGGCGCGCGCTCGATGCGGAACCGCATCTGCCGATCGCGCTGGGCGCGTCGATTGAAGTCGCAGCCGGTGTGCTGGCGAAGCAGGGGCAACGCGATCAGGCCGTGGTGCTGCTGCGCGATGAAATCAAACGCTGGCATGGCACCTCCATTACGATGCGGTTGCAAAAGAATCTCAATCTGCTGACGCTCGAAGGCAAGCCCGCGCCGTTGCTCGATGTGGCGGAGGGCCTCGGAGAACGGAAACCGCTTCCACTGGCGTCGCATCGCGGTCATCCCGTATTGCTGTTTCTCTGGGCGCACTGGTGCCCGGACTGCAAAAAAGAAGTTGCGGTCGTCGCGAAACTCGAAGAGGTTTACGGGCCGAAAGGACTGGTGGTGGTCGCGCCCACGCAGCATTACGGCTACGTCGCGAGAGGCGAAGAAGCCACGCGCGCCCGCGAAACTCAATACATGGCCGAGGTGTTCAATCAGTATTACGCGGCACTCGGCAAGGTTGAGGTTCCAGTGAGCGAAGCCAATTTCGAACGGTATGGCGTGAGCACCACCCCCACGATGGTTCTGGTGGACGGGCAGGGAATTGTCAGAATGTACAATCCCGGCGCGGCGGACTACGAAACGCTGGCGGCGAAAATCGATGCCATGGTGCGCCCGGCGCATTCGGATGTAACTTCGGCCTTGCGGAAGGCATCCCATTAGGGTACATGGGAGTGACTGCTTCACGCGCATTCAGTGTGTCCAGCCATGCAACAGCGTTGTTACTGTTCCAGCTGGTCTGTTTTCAGCCACTTGCAGCCCAGGATCCGGCGGACGCCATTGCTCCCGCGCCGGCCATTGCGCCGAGCGCTGCCCCCGTCGCCGTAGACCAGTCCACCGGCCAGCCGCTGACCATTGACAAGCGTGCATTCGGGGTATTGCCCAATTACCGGACTACCGAAGAAGACCTGCCGTTCCAGGCGATCACGATCAGACAGAAATTCATGATCGCCATCAAAGACACTTTCGACTACCCCTCGTACATCCTCGCGGGAGGCTTCGCCGGCATTTCGCAGCTCGATAACAGCAATCCGTCATTTGGCCAGGGGCTGAAAGGTTATGCGCGCCGTTATATCTCCGGTGTGGCGGATCAGGACATCGGCAACATGATGACCGAGGCAATTATGCCGTCGCTGTTGCACGAAGACCCGCGCTACTACCGCAAAGGCCACGGCAAAATCGGCGGGCGTGTTTTGTACGCCGCGACACGCGTGCTGGTCACCAGAACGGATTCCGGCGGGACGAACTTCAACTTTGCCGAGTTTCTCGGCAACGGCGCGGTCGCGGCTCTCGGCAACGCCTACTACCCCGATCAGGTCGGCTTCTCCTACACCATGCAGCGCATGTTCACCCAGATCGGAACGGACGCCATTTCCCAGGTCCTCAAGGAATTCTGGCCGGACGTGAAGCGCAAGTGGTTCCACAGGAAGCCGGCCGAAACCGGCGGCGTCGCTGAATAATCACTCCGGACGCGCGCTGTCACGCGAAACGAGCACGTAATCGCGCTCATTTGAGGAACCGGCTGCGAAGCAGGATTGCTCGATGGGACCGTCGGCGGTCAGTGCGAAGAATCGATAGCCGCAGCGCCGCAGAAACGAAATGGAATTCAGGCCCTGCTCGAATCGGGGCAGCACTTCGAGCACGATATCGGGCCTCCACCGCTCGATCAGGGATTCCATGGAGCGCAGAATCAGCTCCTCCGCCCCTTCCGCATCGATCTTGATCAATACCGGCCCGCTCTCAACCAGCTCACCGAGCGCGGCCCCGCCGAGCGCGAGCGAAGTTCGGATTGAAACCCGGTCGTCGAACGAAGCCGCAAAATCCCGCAGAAGAGAACCGTTGGTCAGGTGACCCTCGGGCTCGTAGAAGCGGATCAGGCCCGACTCTCCGGCGATGGCGCACTGCATCGGAATCACGTCGTCCGCTCTGTTGAGGCGGAGATTGCGCAGGAGGCGGTGAAATGCCTCGGGCGAGGGCTCAAAAGCATACATCTTCCCGCCCGGCTCGAGCAGCCTCGAAAGAAAAAGCGTATAAATTCCGACGTTGGCTCCGACTTCAAAGATCGTTCTGTATCGGCGCTCTCGAAGCCACTCGAAGACTGCCCGCTCATAATTCAGTTCGCGGTCGAACAGCGCGCGGAAATCGGGCTCGCCGATGTGGGGAATGATGCACGCCGTAAAGCCCCGCACAGGCGTGACTTCTCTGGGCGGCAATTCCATGGCAGGCCAGCGCGCGGAGGCCATGTGGTTGAAGATCGCCGCCCGGAGATAAGCGTTGGGCAAAGGACGGGAAACCGCGCCCACCAGGCGCACCCATAGCCGGGCAATCGCCGGGATGGCGGCAATCGTCTCGTTGGCGCGCAGGACGATCCGGCGAAGGCGAGAGGTCACTGAGCCTCTACTATAAACCGGGCGCCTCGAGACCCTGTGCCCGCCCGGAGTATGGATCGTTTCATCGAGCGGAATCCCGTGGCGTCCCGCGTTGTGCTTCCGGGCCGCGAGGACGCTGCGCGCGATCCACAATCAGCATCTCGACCGGGCCGCGGCCGGATTCCAGCTTCAAACCGAGCTTTTCCTCCAGCACCACGAAGAGGGATGCGTCCGGGCCTGTCGCGTCGACGGCGTCGTCGGGCAGATAGTCGAAATGGACATCGAAGCTTCCGGCGAAGCCAGTCCTGTCGATCACGGGACGCTCGAGAATTCCCGCCAGCACCTTCGAGAACTCCGGCATGCGGATGCCAGCCGCATCGACGCGTCCGCGCCGGACTTCAACCTTGCCGCAGCCGGCGGCGCAATCACTCGGCTTCAATCTGATGCCGCCCGCCGCGCTGGTCAGGTTGTAGACAGGAACCCGGCGGGCTTCCCGGTGCACGGCGAGGCCGAAGCGCTCTTTGAGAAGCGCCTGCAACGCCCGGGAGTCTTCCGTCCCGGCCTCGATATTCCACGGCTCGGAATTCAGCCACTCGGGTCCGCCCGCGACCCGAGATGCCTTCACGCCCCAGGCCTTTGCGATGAGCGCCCGAAGCGTAATGCCCGTGTTCTGCGCGAGGCAAAGAGCCGCCACGACGGGCACCGGCGCGAGATGTCGCAAACGCCTCAACAGTATGGATTGTATTCCGCGGTAAAGCACAAAGGCCCGGCGGTTCCGCCGGGCCTTTGCTCTGGCTGCCGATGCGGCTCTACTCTTCGCGCGTGACGTTCACGGTCACTTCCGCCGTCACATCCCTGTGCAGGCGGATCGAGACCTTGTGCTCGCCGAGCGTGCGGATCGGTTCTTCGAGGTGGATCTTCCGGCGCTCCACGTTGTACTTCTGCGCGGCGAGAGCGTCCGAAATGTCGGCTGCCGTCACCGAACCGAAGAGCTGATCGTTTTCGCCGGCCTTGCGGGCGATGGTCAGCGTTACGGCGCCGAGCAGTTTCGCGAGGTCCTGCGCTTCGCCGGCCAGCTTCGCTTCCTTGCGCAGATGCGCCTGCTTTTCCTGCTCGACGATCTTGCGATTGGCATCGGTCGCCGCGACAGCCAGCCGCTTCGGCAGCAGGAAATTGCGTGCGTAGCCCGGCGCGACTTTCACCACTTCGCCGCGCGAGCCGAGTTTATCCACGTCTTCTCTGAGAATGACTTCCATGTTCTCCGAGCCTCCTTACACCGCCGCCGCGAAAGGCAGCAGTGCGATGTTGCGCGCCTTCAGGATCGCGTCGCTCAGGCGGCGCTGGTGCTGCGCGCAGACGCCGGAAATGCGGCGCGGCACGATCTTGCCGCGCTCGGCGATGAAGCTCTGCAGCAGCCGCACGTCCTTGTAATTGATGTCGTCGATCTTCTCGACGCAGAAGCGGCACACTTTCTTGCGCCGGAAATACTGCTTCTTGCCGACTGCCGCGGCCTTGTCGCCGCCGGTCGGACGCTGGGAAGCCGCGATCGGTCTTCCACCACCGGTTCTGGGTTCTGCCATGATGAGATCTCCTCGTTATTCCTTTTCGGCTGCCGGGGTTTCGGCGGGCAACGGCTTCGCGGGCGCCGGGTGGGCTGCCGGCGGAGTACCGGGGGCGGGGTGAGCGGCTTCCGCCGCTCCGCCCAGCATCGCCTGCGCGATGGACGGCTGCGGCGCGGCCGCCTGCGGACGGCGATGGGCGCGCTTTTCCCGTTCCTTCTTCCGCTTCTCGAGACGCTTCAGCGTCTCATCGATGCGCACGGTGAGGAACTTCATCACCGCGTCCTGCACGCGCAGGCGCCGTTCGAATTCCCGCACCGCGGACGACGCGGCGCTGAACTGCATCAGCACGTAGTACCCTTCGCGCTGCTTTTCCACGCGATAGGCCAGCTTTCTCTTGCCCCATTTTTCGACCTTGTCGATGGTGCCGCCGTGCGAGGTGACATTCTTCGACATCTGGTCAACGAGGCCGTCGATCTCTTCTTCTGTCGCATCGGGTTTGACGATGAACAGATTTTCGTAGACTCTCATTCTTCCTCTGTTGTTACGCCCTGGGCGCGACGATTGAATTTCGCCATGGACTTTTCGACGCCCTCAGCAATTACGGATTCCGTCGCGTCGGCCGCGAGGTCGACGAACGCATCCAGTGTTTCGTTTTGCTGCCGGGTAAAACGCGACAGCAGATAATCTTTCCCGCTGGAAAGACGATGGCCGGGATGCACTCCCAGCCGGACCCTTGGAAAATCCTCGGTCCCGAGCTTGTTGATCACATCGATGACGCCGTTATGGCCCGCCGCAGAGCCTTTCGGCCTCACCCGGACCGAACCCCATGGCAACGCCAGCTCGTCGTACACCAGAAGCAGCTCTCCCGGCGTCACCTCATTGCGTTCCATCAGCGGCTTGATGGCCACGCCGCTGAGGTTCATGTAAGTCTGAGGTTTCACGAGCAGCACGGTTTTGCCACCGATATTCCCCTGGCCGACCAGCGCCTGGCATTCCCTGCGTGTGATGCGAATGCCATGGCGGGCGGCGAGCCGGTCCGCCACGAGGAAGCCCATGTTGTGGGGCGTCGCAGCGTACTCCTCGCCGGGGTTTCCCAGACCGGCCACGAGGAACATCCCCGATTATTTCTTCTTGCCCTTCTCGGCAGCCGCGGGAGCGGCGCCCTTGGCACCGGCGGCAGGCGCGGCGGCGGGCTCTTCCTTCTTGCCCTTCTTCGCCACTTCGGGCTCGGCCGGAGCCGCGGCGGCTTCGGCGGCCGGAGCTTCTTCGCGGATGCCGACGACGTGCGCGATCACCGCGTCCGGCGCAGTGAGAACGCGGACGCCGGGCTTCACCGGCAGATCCGATACGCGGATGTTATTGCCGATGACGAGTTCCGTCACGTCGACATCGAACTGATCCGGAATATCGTCCGGGATGCACTCGATTTCGATCGCGCGCGTGACCACGTCGAGCACGCCGCCCTGCTGCTTCACGCCCTTCGCTTCGCCGACCGTATGGACCGGGACGGAAACGCGCAGCTTGCGCGTCAGGTCGATGCGCTTCAGATCGACGTGCAGCAGATTGCCCTTCACCGGGTGATACTGCTCATCGGCGACGATGACCGGCGTTCTCTCAATGCCCGGCACATCGACGTCGAAAATCGAGTTGTGGCCCGATTTGCCGTGGATGATCTTCAGAATGTCTTTGGGGTTGACGCTGACCGACTGGGGGTCCTTGAAAGCGCCGTAGATGACGGCCGGGATCAGGCCGGTGACGCGCACGCGGCGCGCCTCATTCTTGCCGCGGCTCGAACGCGACTCCGCGGTGACTACCGTTTCAACTCTCAACTTCTCATCTCCTTCTGCAAGTCCGTTTCAGCGGCAAACGCGGCTGAAGCCGCGTCCACAATCCACTGAGTCGTGGGTTGCAGTCAACTACAAAAACAAAACGCTGATCGAAGTCTCTTCGTGAATCGACTGGATGGCGCGCGCCAGAAGGGGCGCCACCGACAGCGATTTGATCTTTCCGCACTTGTTCGCCTCCGGACTCAGAGGAATCGAATTGGAAAAGACCACTTCGTCAATCCTGGACTCTATGATCCGCTGTATGGCCGGACCCGAGAGCACCGCATGGGTCGCGCATGCCCGGACGCTCTTCGCGCCATGGTTGAGCAGCGCTTCCGCACCTTTCACCAGAGTGCCGCCGGTGTCGATCAGATCGTCCACGATCAGGCAGTTCTGGCCTTCCACGTCACCGATCACGTTCATCACCTCGGCAACGTTCGCTTCCTCCCGCCGCTTGTCGATGATCGCCAGCGCCCCATTGAGCCGCTTGGCCACCGATCGGGCCCGTTCCACACCTCCGGCGTCGGGAGAAACCACCGTCAGGTCGGGAATGTTCAGGGGCTTGAAGTAATCGATCATCACCGGACGGAAGAACAGATGGTCCACCGGACGATCGAAGAAACCCTGAATCTGCGCTGCGTGCAAATCCAGCGCCATGATCCGGTCCGCCCCCGCCGTTTCGATCAGTCTGGCGACGAGTTTGGCCGAAATCGGCACGCGCGGCTTGTCCTTGCGGTCCTGCCGCCCGTACCCATAATAGGGTAACACTGCGGTGATTCTCTCGGCCGAGGAGAGCTTCAGGTTGTGGATGGTGAGCAGCAGCTCCATCAGGTGCGAATCGACCGGAGTGCAGGTCGGCTGCACCACGAAACAATCGGCGCCGCGGACGTTTTCGAGGATCTGCGTATTGATTTCGCCGTCGGCGAAGCGCTTGAGCTTCATCAGGCCGAGGTCGAGACCGAGCTGCTGGCAGATTTCCTCGGCGAGACCGGGATTGGCGGACCCCGTGAAGATCTTGATGCGGTCCGGGTTCATCGCGCGTACAGGCTTCGGGGAGGCCAGGGCTCGCGGTTGCTGCTGGTCTCGTGTGACGGTGCGAGATGTTGCTTCAGTGCTCGTTGCCATTGGGAGCGATACTCAGAGCGGCTTACAAACGATATCGGAAAAACCCTTTCGCCCGGGAAAGAACCTCTGGCAGCTTCGAGAGTGGCCCGGCCGGCGAACACTCCAAAGATCGCCGAGCCGCTACCCGTCATCATGGCGTGCCTCGCACCGAGGCTGAGCAGACGATCCCTGATCTCGCTCAACTCCGGATGCCGGGCAAAAACCACTGCCTCAAAATCGTTCTCCGGAATGCCGGTCAACCCGGCCCACAACTGTCGCTGGAAAGTAACCAGTTTATTTTGTAACGCGATTGATGTCAATGTTGCGGAGAGATCCCGGTAGGCTTCGGCAGTCGAGGAATGGATGGCAGGGGCGACAAGCAGCGCGTGCGTTTTCGGGGGCGAAGGCAGCGGGTACAATTCCTCGCCACGGCCGAGCCCCAGAGCCGTTCCGCCGTGGAGGAAAAACGGGACATCGCTGCCCAGCCGGGCTGCGATCGAAAACAGGCGCTCGTATTCGATCGGGATTCCGGCCAGCACGGGCAGCGCCAGCAGGACTGCGGCGGCATCCGAAGAGCCTCCACCGAGGCCCGCGCCCGAGGGAATGTTCTTCTTGAGCTTGAATCGCACATCCGCATGAATCGACATGGCTTCGAGAGCAAGCCGTGCCGCTTTTTCGACCAGGTTGTCGGGGATCTCCGGCGTGCCTTCGATCACGATCCGGGTTTCGGAAGCGGGCGTGAAGGCGACATCCAGACGGTCGGCCAGTGAGATGGTCTGGAAGACCGTGCGCAGTTCGTGGTAGCCGTCCGGACGTTTGTAAAGAACCCGCAGCCCGAGATTGAGCTTGGCGAAGGCCCGCAGGCGGGCTTTGCGAGTCATTACTTGTCGTATTGCAGGAGCGAGAAGACCTCGTAACCGGCCAGCCGCGCGCGGCCCGGCAGGAAGGTCAGCTCGACCACGAACGAGAAGCCGGCCACAGTGCCGCCCAGATCCTCGACGAGTTGCGCCGCGGCTTTGGCCGTCCCGCCCGTGGCGAGAAGATCGTCGACGATCAGGACTCGCGTGCCGGGCCCGATGGCGTCCTCATGGATCTCGAGCTTGTCGCTGCCGTATTCGAGATCGTAGGTGACGCCGGCCTTGGGTCCGGGCAGCTTGCCTGGCTTCCGCACCGGAACGAAACCGGCGCCGAGGGCGCAGGCGAGCGCGGGGGCGAAGATGAAGCCGCGCGCTTCGATCCCGAGAACCAGATCGACGGCGCGGTCCATGTGGGGCGCAGTCATGCCGGCGATGGCGAGCCGCAGACCCTCCTTGTCTTTCAGGAGGGTGGTGATGTCGTAGAAGAGAATTCCGGGTTTGGGAAAATCGGGAATTTCGCGGATGAGACGTTTGATGTGCGTAGAGGTATCTGGCAATTGAGTCAATCCACTCGGAAGGAACTCAATTGTTGCACGGGCGCTTCCCGCTGTTCAACCCCGCGCACGTGGGCCATGCGGGGGCCCATGTGCAGGTACCCGGCGAGCCTGTCGAGCAGGGTGACCGTTCCGATCGCGTAGACCTGAACGGTGCCATCGGCTTCGTTGCGCACCCAGCCGGCGAGCCCGAGCTCACTGGCTCTCAGATACACAAAATTGCGGAAACCGACGCCCTGCACGCGTCCCGAGACCACCCAGCGCCGTGCTTCCTTCTGCTGACTCAGTGGACGATCGTCTCCGGTTCGGGGATTTTCGGCGCCGCTTCGATCGATTCCTTCACCGCTGCGCGCAGATCGCGCAGCATGAACGGTTTCAGGATCATGCGGAAGCCTTCCTCCAGCACGTAGCGCTGCACCACCTGGCGTTCGTGGAATCCGGACATGAACAGCACTGGAACGTGTGCATCGAGCGCGCGGAGTTTGTCGACCAGCATCGGCCCGCTCATGCCGGGCATGACCACGTCGACCAGCACAAGGTCGGGACGCGGATACATCGAGCGGAACGCCTCGATGGCCGCTTCGCCGCGACTGGCGGCGGCTACGCGGTAACCCTGATTGCCGAGATCCTCCTGGAGGATGTCGAGGATCTCGCGTTCGTCATCAACTATCAGCAGTAGAGGGCTCACGGGGCCAATCTATCTTGGCGGAGCACTCGGTACAAGCCTCCCGGGGACCAGTGAGTACTGGTCCTCGTGCCAAATCGCACCCGGAGGGCGGCTTCGGGGTTTAATAAAGGTGTGAAGCACATGAATTCACGACGCAGTTTCCTGATCGGTCTTACGGGCGTGGCCGCGGGTCTCTTCCGGGAGCGTTTGTTTGCCGCGCAGGATTTCTGGAACAGGAAGAAACCCGGAGAATGGTCAAGCCAGGAAGTTCGCCAGCTCGTCACCAGATCGCCGTGGGCGAAAGATGTCCGGGTGGAACTCAAAGCGGCGACGCGCGGCGGCTACGATGGCGGAGCGGGTACCGAAGAACCGTCCCGGCGCTATGAAGTCGTGCAGCCCGGAGGGCCCATTCCCATGGGTCCGGCGGGTTCCGGGCCGATGGCCGGCATCGCCGCCCCGAGCGACAGCGAACTGCCCGGACAGATCGGGGATGTGCGCCGCGGCACCGGCGGGAATATCCCCATGGAGGCTCTGGGCGCCACGGTCCGGTGGGAAAGCGCCCAGCCGCTGGTGGACGCTCTGCACACGCAGTTTCCGGCCGATTTCGCGGAACACTATGTGATCGGCGTCAGCGGTCTTCCGGTACTCGAAGGCCGGCCATTTCAGGTGGGCGATGAAGGCATGATGGATCGTCTCAAGGCCTCGGCCACTTTGCAGGCGAAAGGCAAGAGCCCGTATCAGGCCGGCGTGGTGTGGCGTTCGAGGGCGGGCACGTGGTTCGGATTCGCCCAGGAATCGATGCCGCTTACGCCATCGGACCGCGACGTCATGTTCCTGTTCCGGGCCAACCAGCTGGAACTGCGGGCCACCTTCCAGCCGAAAGAAATGCTCTATCTCGGAAAGCTGGCGGTTTAAAAGAGACTTCCCTGACCCTCGTCGGGCGCGCCTTTCTTCTTCTTGCCGCGCAGGGGGCTGCCGACGACCCCCAGCACCTGGATGCTTCGGAGCGCCTGGCGCGGGACGAAAACGCGCTGGTTATTGCCGTCCGGCTCCGGTGGCGTGACGGTGAAACCGGAGACTCCCGCGGAGAGCAGGTCATTGGGCAGGATCCCGTCGAGAACCTCGTTGTCCCGGAAAACCATCCGCACCCAGAGCCCTTCCAGCTTGGGTCGGGTCAGAAAAATCCGTCGCGGCTCGGGAGGCGCCTCGAAATCCTGTACAAAACAAACGCTTTTGACCTCTTCGTAGGGGACGAGGATCAATTGTCCATCGGGTTTGAGGAGTTCGAGGTGAAGGGGCTGTAAGTAACTGAAAGGATTGACAAAACCGGCCAGGCTTTCGCGCTCGAAGCGGCTGATGACGACTTTTTTCACCGTTGAACTGGCCACAGCTTAGAAATCAGTCATCCGAAAAGATTTAAACATTTTCGCCGGTATTGTATCATTGCACGAAGGTGACGCATTGATTACGGATGCCCGGGTTAAAGAACCCGAATCCCCGATGTCGCGCGCGATCGCCGCATTTCTCGGCTTCTGCCGGATGGAAAAGGGGTTAGCGCGCAATTCGCTCCTTGCCTATGGCCGGGACCTCACCTCGTTCCGCGCCTTCGCCGAGCCCCGGACGCAAGGCGAAATTCCTCAGGCGGAACTTGTACTCGAATACCTCAACTCGTTGTATTCTCAGGGGATGAGCAGCAGGTCGATCGCCCGGCACCTGAGTGCGGTCCGCAATTTCTACCGTTATCTTCTCGCCGAGGGGCGGATTGCTTCCGATCCGACCGAGCACTTGACCACTCCCAAACAGTGGAATACCATACCAAAGTTCCTGAACCAGGAACAGGTGGAGGGCCTCGTCGCTGCGCCCGACGAGCAGAAGCCCACCGGCCAGCGCGACCGCGCCATGCTCGAACTTCTTTATGCGACCGGCATCCGGGTCTCGGAACTGGTGGAACTGCGCGTGTCGAATGTCGATACGGGACTGGGCTTGATCCGGGTCACCGGCAAAGGGAACAAACAGCGCATGGTGCCGGTGCACGAGCGCGCCATTGCCGCCGTCACCGGCTATCTCCGCGAAGGCCGTCCCGCGCTGCTGAAGGGCAGGACAAGTCCGTTTCTTTTCGTGACCGCGCGCGGCGGCCCGATGACCCGGCAGGCGTTCTGGAACAACCTCAGGGTCAGCGGCAAAAAGGCCGGCATCTTTCACAATCTCTCGCCGCATGTCTTGCGGCATACCTTCGCCACCCACCTTCTTGAGGGAGGCGCCGACCTGCGCAGCGTCCAGACCATGCTCGGGCACGCCGACCTCTCCACTACCGAAATTTACACCCACGTCGTCCGGTCTCGCCTGCGGCAGACCCTGGACCAGCATCATCCGAGGGCCCACTAATGAGCGATTACATGTTCATCCTCGAAAGTCATCTCGACGCCGCACAGAGCCGCGCGGTGGCCGAGATCCAGCGTCTGGCGACGGACGCGACGATGAACGTCTGGCTCACGGGCGGAGCCATGCGCGATGTGTTGCGCGGCAGCCGCATCCTCGATCTCGATTTCACGGTGGAGCGCGATGCCGTGAAGATCGGAAAGGCGCTGGCTGCCGGATTGAAAGGCCGCGTCCTTTCCGAGGACCCGCTGAAGCGCTGGATCGAGCTGGAACTGCCCGGCGCGGTGCGGGCTTCCGTATCCAACGCGCGCATCGAGAAGTATTCAAAGCCGGGCGGGAAGCCGCAGATCGAGCCCGCCGGGATTCGCGAAGATCTTCTGCGCCGCGATTTCACCATCAATGCCATCGGGCTTTCGCTCAATCGCGGTTCGCGCGGTCTGCTGATCGATCCGGCCAATGGCCAGGCCGATATCGCCAACCGGGAATTGCGCGCCGCGCATCCGTATATCTTTTTCGACGATCCGCGGCGCATCTATCGCCTGATCCGGTTCGAGCACACGCTCGGCTTCACCGTGACGGACCGGCTGCGCACCCAGTTCGAGAACGCGCTGCTCGAAAATTATCAGGACGCCGCGCCGGCCGAGGCGCTGGCCGATGAAATCCGCGCTCTTTCAGCCGGTCCGAATGCGGTGCCGGCGCTCGAAGCTTATGACAAAGCCGGTCTGCTCAAGGCGATTTCGCCCGCGCTCACCGGACCGAAGCTCAATACCGCCGGACTCGCACGTCTCGAGAAGGTGGCGGCATCGGTGGTGCCCGCGGGCACATCCGACGGGTTCCTCGCGTTTCTCGATGTGCTTCTCGAAAAGCTCAGCCCGAAAGAGAGGGCCGAGGCGCTGAAAGTGTTCCATCTTTCGAGCAACGAAGCCGAGGCGCTGGGCAAACTCGAGAAGGCCGCGAAGAAGCTGGAATCGGCTCTGACGGCGGCGGGTGCGGTCCGCCCCTCGCAGATCTGGGAAGCGATTTCGCCGGCGAGCACCGCGGAAGTCCTCAAGGTGCTCTATTCGTCGGCGCACCGCGCTCTGCCGGACCGCGTGCGGGCCTATTACGAGAAGTACCTGCCGATGTCGCTCGAAATCACGGAAGACCAGGTGGCCGCGACCGGCGTGAAGCCCGGTACGCCGAAATTCGAAAAGGCGATGAAGGCGATGATCGCGTCGCATCTGAATGCCCGGCCGAAGAAGGCGCCGGAGCCGGAACCCGCTCCCGCCCCGGAACCGGTGGTGGCGGCAGCGGGCGTGCGCGGACCGAAACGCGGAGCCTGATACATCAGCTTCAATCCGAACTGAATCTGCCGCACGGCGGAAGTAAACCCTCCCGACCATCCTGCCAACGCGAGATTCCGGAGCAATGACTTCCAGGTTACTGCAGGTTACTGATGGATAACTCAGGCCGGGAGAGCGACGACGGGAGTCGTCCGGCCGCGAATCAGACTGAACAATAAAGCCAGCGTAACTCCGGCACCAAAGCCGGACGCGGCAAAAATCGCGCGGTTGGGTTTTACCGGCTGTTCGGGGAGGCTTGGCGCGTCGAGCACGTTCAGTTGAAAGCCGGTAGAGCCCGACCTCGCTCTCTGCTGCGCGAGGTTTTCGTAGTACTGAGGGCTGTTCGCGGGATCTTCGATGCCGAGTTTTCTTTCGAGTTCCGCGACGCGAACTTCGAGACGCATCATCTCATCGTTATCCGCGGCCGTGACGGACGGCGTTCGCTGGCCGTTGAAATTGGCCTCCTGGAACTTCGTGACCAGCGCCTGGACGGTCTGCTGCGTCTTGTGCGGATCGTCGTATTGGAAGCGGATGACAAAACCCACCCAGTCCCTGCTCGACATGCCAGGATGCTCCACCGGCTCGATGCGGATATCGTGACGCATCGATTCGATGACATCTTCGAGCGGTTCACTGCGCCGGAGGTTCTTGTACAGATCGAGCCGCGGGTCCTGAATAATGGCCGAGAGCGTGGTGCGGCTCGTGACTTCGGTCTCGAGGCGCATGTACATGCCGGGCAGAGACCCCTCCGGTGCGGCGCCCGGGTGTGCAACGGCGAGGGACATCGCTGCCTGACTGGCGTACTGCGGCGTGACCAGGTATGAGCCGCCGAAGCCAATAAATAGTCCCGCCGCGGACAGAAGCAAAACGCGTCGTCTGAAGCTGAGTGAGGAAAGCTGCATCTTCATGGCGCCTCCAAACAGATCGAAGAGGGAAGACCAGCGGGGCGGAGCATCCTCGAGCAAAGCCTGAAACTCCTCACCGTAGCGTGCGCGCCACTGTGCCGGGTAAAGCCGGATGAGGAACCGCGCCATTCGCCTCATGCGTGTTTCAACCTCGTGAGTCCGGTACGCACCACCTGCTGGAGCCCCGCCAGTTCGGCCTGCAGATGCTCGCGCCCCGAGGGCGTGATGCGATATGCCTGACGCCGGTCTTTCGGTCCCACGGGCTTGATCCAGCCGCGTTCTTCAAGCCGCGTGATCGCGCCATAGAGCGTCCCCGGACCGAGCCGCACGCCCGCGAACGCTTCGACATCCTGCATGATGGCGTAGCCATGCCGGTCGGCTTCAGCAAGGCTCGAAAGAACAAGAAGGGACGGATCAGACATATCTATTACGTGATACGTAGTAACGTATCACGTAATAGTCAGCCGTGCAAGGCGTTGATTTTCCCGGCGAGCGCGAAATCCTTCTCGGTCAGTCCGTTCACCGAATGCGTGTAAATCGTGATTTCCGCTCTGCCCCAGGTGAGAAAAACGTCCGGATGATGCCCGGCCTCTTCCGCCAGCGCGCCCACACGGTTCACGAAATCGAGGGCTCTCTGAAAATCGGGGAACCGGAAAACCCTGTGAATGTGATGCTCTTCGACGATCTCCCAATCGGGCAGATGGCGATGGTGAGCGCTGAGAGCGTCGCCTTTGAGGGCTGCTGGCATACCGGAATCATACAGCGTTTAGACTGAAAAAAGACAATGAAGCTTGCGCTGGCCAGACAGGCCGCTTATGGCGCTCTGCTGGCCGTGGAACGGGGCGCGTGGTCGGCCGAAGCACTGGCCGCGAAATCGCTGCACCTCGAGCCGCGCGACGCCGCTCTCGCCTCCGACGTCCTCTTCGGCACCCTCCGCCATCGCGGTGAACTCGACTGGCTGATCGCGAAATATTCGAGCCGCGCCGTCGACCGCCTCGATACCGAAGTGCGCATCGCGCTCGAAATGGCGCTCTACCAGATGCGCTTTCTCGACCGCATCCCGGATCACGCCGCGGTCAATGACGCGGTGGAACTCACGCGCCGGGCCGGGAAGGAGCGGTCGGCTTCATTCGTCAACGCGGTGCTGCGGCAATCCCTGCGCGAGCCCGCTGAAGCGCCCGACGGAGAATCGACGCCGCGCTGGCTGCTCGACCGCTGGATGGCGCACTATGGCGAAGTGACCGCGCTGGGCATCGCGCAGGCAAGTCTCGAAAAGCCGGCGCGCTACATTCGCGTGGGCAGCGCCGAACCGCCCCGGGGCGCCGTCGCGACGGACGTTCCCGGCTGCTGCCGGCTCGACACGGGAGATGCGGGAAAATTCCGTTTTCAGGACATCGGTTCCCAGGCGGTTGTGCCGCTGCTCGATCTGCAGCCGGGGCAGTCGTTCCTCGATGTCTGCGCGGCGCCCGGCAACAAAACCGCACAGGCGATGGAGAGCGGCGTTCACGCGATTGCCTGCGACGTTCACCTGAGCCGCGCGCGCATGCTCCTCTCGCTCGGCATTCCCGTCGTCGCGGCCGATGCCTCGCGGCCTTTGCCATTTTCAAAGCAGTTCGACCGCATTCTCGTCGACGCGCCCTGTTCCGGCACCGGCACGCTCGGGCGCAATCCGGAAATCAAATGGCGGCTGAAGAAAGACGACATCTTCGATCTGCGCCGCCGCCAGAAAACGATCCTGCGCAACGCGCTCGCACAGCTTGCACCGGACGGTATCCTCGTCTATTCCACCTGCTCGCTCGAACGCGAGGAAAACGAGGACGTGGTCGCGGCTTCGGGAGCAAAGGTGATCCGCACGCTGCAGCGCATTCCGGGCCGCGACCCCGGCGACGGTTTCTTCGCCGCCGCCCTGCAACGAGCCTGACGCCGAACTCCAGGAACCCGCGCCGTTCGGCGCGGCTGTTCACACGACCCGAAAATTTCTTTCAATCCCATCCACCCCGGGCACTTAGGGCTGCTTCGACATGCCACCTCAGCCCCTCTTTTCCACCTCGCCCTGCTACACTCCAGGCCGAAAGGACCCCTCCGCGTGCGGCCAACCGTCATTATGAAAGAAACGCCGCCGCAACCGGGTTCTAACAGGTTGCTGAAAAACATCGGGACACACCAGACTGGCGCCTTTTTCGCCCCAGAAGTTTGCTGAAAATACGTGATTTGGCATGGCGAAAAAGGCTGCCCAGTTCTGTCTGTCCCAATGTTTTTCCGGTTTTTCAGCAGCCTGTTAGAGCCCGCTACGCCTTCGGAAAAGCCGGATCG
>DASPQQ010000346.1:0-2103 GCA_035624885.1 Bryobacteraceae bacterium
GAACGATCTTGCGGCCGTTCTTCTCCGGAGCAACCTGCAACAGCTCGCGCGCCTCGAACCCTGCCATTCGCGCTGTCAATTTCTCCCGCGACCGAATCGAGGCGCGGAGTGCCTCCGACTGTTTGGCAATCAGCGCGGGCAGGTGGTCGCTCAAGGCAGAGAACAAGCGGGACGCTTCTCCCAGCACTTGGTAGTCGTGGCGCGCGGCCCGAAGCGCTCGCCCGCCGCAAAGAAACTCCACGCGCGTCAGGCCCTTCATGCCCTCGAACTTGCGCACCGCGATCAATCCGATCGCTCCCGTCCGCCTCACGTGGGTACCGCCGCAGGCCGAGAGGTCGAAACCGTCAATCTCCACCAGGCGGACGTCGCCTTCACGCAGAGTCGGCTTTCGCAAGTCCATCCGGCCGGCTTCTGCCGCCGGCCGAAAGGAGATTCGCACTTCGCGGTTCTCGAAGACGATTCGGTTTGCCAAATCTTCGGCTTCCTCGATTTGGCGGCGGCCGAGCCGGTCCGAATCCAGGTCGATCGATGACGAATCCGACCCGAGATGAAAGGAAACTGTCTTGTAATGTCCGGCCTTCTCAAAGGCGGCGGAGAGCACGTGCTGGCCCGTATGCTGCTGCATGTGATCGAAGCGGCGCGGCCAATTGATTTCACCGTGCACCGGGTCGCCATCCGGTCTCTTTTCGAGGATGTGGACGATCGCGTCACCGTCTTCCAATACTTCGAGCACCGGCACACCCGCCAGCGTGCCGCAAACCATCGGCTGACCGCCTGATTCCGGATAAAAAGCCGTGCGATCCAGATAGACGCGAAATTTCTGCGGCCCAGGCTCGACCTTCAACACCCGCGCCTCAAAATCGCACAAGTAACAATCGATGTAGTACAAACGCTCGGTCGTCATCGAGGTCAAGTAGGGGCGACCCTTATGGTCGCCCAAGGGCGGGCACGAGGCCCGTCCCTACGGGTCGTCAAACTCTCAACGTTCAACCGCTTCTCTGAGCGCTTCAAGATACTTGTACCCGGTGGCGGTGAGAAACAACACGACTGTCTCAGACCCAGCCACGGCGCCGTCGGCGAGCAAGCGCTTTAGCGCGGCCAGGGTGGCCCCGGCTTCGGGTGAGGTGATCAGCCCTTCCGTTTGGGCCAGCTCGCGGACCCCGTCCAACATCGCCGTGTCTTCCACGGCCACGGCTGCGCCGTGGCTCTCGTAAAGCGCGCCCAGGATCAGGAAATCGCCGACGGCCGACGGCACGCGCAGACCGGAAGCGACCGTCGCGGGGTCGCGCCACTCTTCGGCGCGCGCAGCGTGGGTGGCAAAAGCGCGCACCATCGGCGCGCATCCGGTCGATTGCACCGCGAACATGCGGGGCCGCGCGTCGCCGACCCAGCCCAACTCCGCCATTTCCGCAAACGCCTTCCACATGCCGATCAGTCCGGTGCCGCCACCGGTCGGATAAATCATGGCGTCCGGCAGGCGCCCGCCGAGCTGCTCGTACACTTCGTACGCCATCGTCTTCTTCCCTTCCAGGCGATACGGCTCGCGAAGGGTGGACACATCGAACGATCCGTCGCGCACGCTGCGCTGGCGCATCACCCGCCCGCAATCCTTAATGCTGCCGGGAACAAGCACGACTTCCGCGCCGGCCAGCTGGCACTCCAGTCGATTGGCCAGCGGTGTTTCCTCCGGCATGAAGACCGTTGCCCGCATACCGGCTTTAGCCGCATACGCCGCGAGCGCTCCGGCGGCGTTGCCCGCCGACGGAACCGCGAGCTTGGTGAGCCCCAACTCACCCGCCACGCTCACGGCCAGTGCCATGCCTCGCGCCTTGAAAGATCCGGTGGGATTCAGAGATTCATCTTTCAGGTAGAGGTTGGTCATGCCCAGCTTCTGGCCGAGACGCTGGGCGTGAAGGAGCGGCGTGAAACCCTCGCCGAGACAGACGATCGAAGAGTCCCGCGTAATGGGCAGAACTTCGCGGTAACGCCAGAGATTGGCCGAACGCGAAGGCAGACTCTGACGCAGGGTGTTCCCTGCCGCGCGCGACAATCGGTATCGAACCAGAAGCGGCCCTCCGCACGAGCACAGGTTGTAGACCTTTC